>CAZTDW010000133.1:0-11233 GCA_964611835.1 uncultured Rikenellaceae bacterium
TCCGAGAACATAGGAAGGCCTTATCATTAGGGGATATCCTATCCTTCCGGCAATACGCAGGGCCTCCTGAAGATTGCTGGCCATCCCTGATTCAGGCTGGGGGATCCCAAGCTTGTTTATAACATGCCTGAACCGGTCACGGTCCTCTGCAAGATCTATTGTTTCAGGGGTTGTTCCCAGGATCTTCACGCCTGCCTCGGCAAGCTCATTGGCCAGGTTAAGCGGAGTCTGCCCTCCGAACTGCACAATGACCCCCTCGGGTTTTTCCTTGTCGTAAATGCTTAGTACATCCTCAGCTGTAAGAGGTTCAAAATACAGCTTGTCGGAAGTGTCATAATCGGTAGATACTGTTTCAGGATTGCAGTTAACCATTATTGATTCATATCCGGCATCCCTGATGGCAAATGCCGCATGGACGCAGCAGTAGTCAAATTCGATACCCTGACCGATCCTGTTGGGACCTCCACCAAGTACCATTATTTTCTTCCTGCTGCTGACATTATTCCTGTCAGGAGCATTGTAGGTGGAATAATAATACGCTGCATCCGGGACCCCGCTGACAGGAACCGGTTCCCATGCTTCTGTGAGCCCAAGGCTTATGCGTTTCGATCTTATCACCCTTTCATTTATACCAAGCAGTTTTGAAAGATACCTGTCGGAAAATCCATCCTTTTTAGCCTGTATAAGCATATCGTTCGGCAGCATCATTCCTTTCCAGGCAAGGATTCTTTCTTCTTCCTCAACCAGTTCCTTCATTTGTGAAATGAACCACGATTTGATATGAGTCCTTTTGGAAAGCTCTTCAATATCAGCTCCTTTACGCAAAGCCTCATACATGATGAACTGCCTTTCGCTTGACGGATGGTTCAGCATATTCATCAGTTCCTCGAGAGGCTTCCTGTGGAAGTCCTGTGCAAACCCAAGTCCGTAACGGCCGATTTCGAGCGACCTGATTGCTTTCTGAAGAGCTTCCTTGTAATTTTTTCCGATGCTCATTACCTCTCCCACGGCCTGCATCTGTGTCCCCAGCTTATCTTCCAGTCCTTCAAATTTTTCAAAAGCCCATCTTGCAAATTTGACAACCACGTAGTCGCCTGAAGGAGTGTACCTGTCAAGTGTGCCTTCTTTCCAGTATGGTATCTCATCGAGGGTTAATCCTCCGGCCAGGAGGGAAGAGATAAATGCGATGGGGAATCCTGTAGCCTTTGATGCAAGTGCCGATGACCGTGAGGTTCTCGGATTGATTTCTATGACTACCACCCTGTCGGTTTTGGGGTCATGGGCAAACTGAACATTGGTTCCTCCGATCACCTCGATTGCTTCAACAATATCGTATGAGTATTTCTGGAGTCTTTTCTGAAGTTCATCGCTTATTGTAAGCATCGGGGCAGTGCAAAAGGAATCGCCGGTATGAACTCCCATTGCATCAACATTTTCGATAAAGCACACGGTGATCATCTGGTTTTTTGAATCCCTTACAACTTCAAGCTCAAGCTCCTCCCATCCCAGAACGGACTCCTCAACCAGGATCTGGTTCACCAGGCTCGCAGAAAGACCCCTGCTGGCAACAATCCTCAATTCCTCAACATTGTAAACAAGGCCGCCACCGGTTCCGCCCATGGTATAGGCCGGACGTATCACGACCGGATATCCGAGGCCGGCAGCTACCTTCTCTGCATCCTCCACATTTGTGACTGCCTGGCTTTTCGGCATTTCAATGCCCAGACGGTTCATCGTTTCCTTAAAAGCCGTCCTGTCCTCACCTCTTTCAATAGCGTCGATGTTTACCCCGATAACCTTTACATTATATTCCTTTAATACCCCTTTTTTTGCAAGCAGCGATGAGAGATTAAGGCCGGTCTGGCCACCAAGATTCGGAAGAAGGGCATCGGGTCTCTCTTTCCTGATGATCTCAGTGAGAGCATATTCATTAAGGGGCTCTATATATGTGGCATCGGCAATCTCAGGATCTGTCATGATTGTTGCCGGATTGGAATTCACGAGTACAATCTTATATCCCAATGACCTCAGAGCTTTACAGGCCTGGGTACCCGAGTAGTCAAATTCGCATGCCTGTCCTATGATAATGGGCCCTGATCCTATTATAAGTACTTTGTTGATGTCTTCCCGTTTAGGCATAATTCATGAATATTTGTGGTTGATTTATACTGAAAAAAGGCATAGCTGAGTGGTTCCGGTTTCTGGCGCTTTTCAAGCGTAAATTAGGTTATTTTAAAAATTCTTTTTGACAATGTGAAATAATGCAATCCAACCGCCCGGCAACCCGGATTGATAACGTAAAGATTATTGTCCGCAATTTAGAAAATCAAATTATTATCTCGTAATTTTATATGAACATTGTAAAAGGCTTCAGTAATAATTCCTGACAATACACTTTAAATACTTGAATATGAGTAAAAAAACCATGAAAACTATTAGTCGCAGGGGTTTTATTAATACTTCTGCCGCGGCGCTGGCCGGAATCACTTTTATTCCCGGCAGGGCGGTGTCGGGTCTGGGTCACGTTGCCCCGAGTGACAAGCTTAACATTGCATGTGTGGGAATTGGCGGAATGGGGAGAGTCAATATTGAGAATGTGGCAAAAACCGAGAACATTGTCGCGCTGTGTGACGTTGACTGGAGGGGTCAGACATTAAAAGTATTTGATGCCTATCCGGGTGCAAAACGCTACAAGGATTACCGCCTTATGCTTGATCAGCAGAAAGACATTGATGCTGTCATTGTTGCAACCTCCGATCACACCCATGCCATTATAAGCATGGAAGCGATGAAGAGGGGAAAGCATGTTTTTACCCAGAAGCCGCTTACCCATACCGTTTATGAAGCCAGGGCCCTGGCCAGGGCAGCCGTTGACTATAAGGTTGCCACACAGATGGGAAACCAGGGTCAGGCAGCAGACGGACCGCGGCGACTGCGTGAAATGATATGGGACGGGGTTATCGGACCGGTAAGGGAAGTTCATGTCTGGACCGACCGTCCCAACAACGGATTGTTCAAGACCTACTGGCCGCAGGGAGTCAAAAGACCAGAAGATAAGCCGGCCGTACCTGCTGAACTTGACTGGGACCTCTTCACAGGCCCTGCACCAATGCGTCCCTACCATCCTGCATATCATCCGTTTACCTGGAGGGGATGGCTCGATTACGGCACAGGAGCCCTGGGCGACATAGGATGTCATTCATTCGACCCAGTATTCAGAGCATTGAAGCTTAAATATCCTGACACCGTTCAGGCTGTTTCAACTCTTGTGAACGGAGATTCTTATCCCCTGGGATCAATGGTGAGGTATGAATTCCCGGCCAGAGAATCAATGCCTCCGGTGACTCTTACATGGTACGACGGCGGCCTGAGACCTTTTATCTTTAGTGACCTTGAACCCGGATTGAAGCTGGGATCAGGAGGAACACTGTATATCGGCGACAAGGGAAAGATATTGGATGATAAAATCCTGCCGGCCTCACTGAGAGATTCCTACAAGCGTCCGGATCCACATATTCCTTCTTCCCCGGGGCATGAGGAAGAATGGATACTTGCCTGTAAGGGAGGTGCTGCCGGAGGATCTGATTTCTCCTGGGCGGGACCGCTTACTGAAACAGTGCTTCTCGGGAATGTTGCAATAAGGATGGAACTGAAGGAAAAACTGGGAGGAACTGTTTTAAAGTGGGATCCTGAAAAATTCAGTTTCCCGGATATGCCTGAAGCCGACAAGTTCCTGCACACGGAATACAGAAAGGGCTGGAGCCTCTGACAGATGGCCCCAAAATGCTTTATTAAATCCTGTTAGGATTTTCTGTCTACAGGGTTGCTTACGTAATGTGCATATATAGAAGGGCTTATATTTTAGTTCCGGGCCTTTCAGGATTTTCTTTACCACAGACCGGGAAAGAGATAACTCTAAACCGGCAATGAGATGTTTGTATCATCCCTGTTTAAACATAAAGAGTACAACCTGAGCACATGTTTTAGAAAAATCATATGTTCAGGTGCCGGAGCCATCTAAACAAATCCGCTGCCGGGTTGTTATAGAGCTATAAGGTTTCATATTATAACTTATTATAATATATGATTGTTAATAACTTAATTGATTTCAACAAATCGGATCGCGGAAAAAAGTGTAAATTTCCATTAGGCTTTTCTAAAAAATATTCCGGGAAATTGGAATCGATGAGTTATAAATTCTAAAAAGTATTTTTTTGAAAAGAAACATTTATACAGACTCGCTTCTTCCGTTTTTTGCAGGAAGAATTCGAAACCGGTTTTCAAAGAAACAAAGATCGCTCAGTGATGTTTTGCTAAATCCTGTAAGAAAACGAATCAGGAGAAATCACTTTCTGAGAATTATTGTTATCGGATTGTTTTTCCTTGTCTCTCCCGTAACATCAATCGCTCCCGACACGAATCATATAAGCATCGAATTACCTTCACCAATAAATCCATTTGAACCTTTGATGTATGCAATCGGAATGGTTGAAACCATGTGCAATAGCATGGCATACAATGAGTTTGAAAATGCTGTCGGAATCTTTCAGATAAGACAGGTGAAGGTTGATGAGTATAACAGACAGACCAAAGGCAATTACAATCTGTCTGATATGTTTGATTATGAAATTTCGCGGAAGGTATTTTTACATTTTGCTTCGAAAGTCGGTCCGTATAATTTCGAAAAAATTGCAAAAGCCTGGAACGGATCAGGTCCCATGACAGAATTCTACTGGGCAAGGATCCAATCACGCCTAAAGGAATTCAATCCATCCTGACGACAACTCCGGAACTACAGCTTCACCATGCCGAAACAAATTGTTTTGTTTCTAAATAAGACTTTAATACCTTTAAGACGGATAATCTTTAAACAACTTCAAAAAGCAATATAAATGAAAACATCGCGAAGGACATTCATCAAATCAGGTGCGATGGCTGTTGTGGCCGCATCTTTCATGCCTGCTCCGGCATTTTCTTCTTCCAGGGCAAAGGGAATTATCGGACTGCAGCTTTATTCCATCCGTGAGGATATGACTAAAGATCCGTTGGGATCACTCAAAAAGGTTTCAAAAATGGGGTATGAATATGTGGAACACGCCAACTATGTGAACAGGAAATTTTATGGGTACAGCCCTGCTGAATTCAAGAAAGTACTCGACAACCTTGGGCTGAAAATGATAAGCGGACATACTGTTATGGGGAAACAGCATTGGGATGAAGGCAGGAAGGACTTTTCTGACAGCTGGAAGCAGACGATTGATGATGCCGCAGTTCTGGAGCAGAAATACGTTGTCAGTCCTTCAATGGATGAAACCATGAGGAACAACTATGATGATTTTAAACATTACATGGATATTTTCAATAAATGCGGGGAGCTGTGCAAACGCCGCGGGATGAAGTTTGGCTATCACAACCATGATTTCGAGTTCAGCGAAAAGCTTAAAAATGAGAAGCTTTTCGACATAATGATGAAAAGCATTAACCCTGAACTTGTGGTGATACAGCTTGACATCGGAAATATGTACAATGGCGGGGCAGTGGCTATGGATGTTGTAAAGCAATATCCCGGCAGATTTGAAAACCTCCATGTAAAGGATGAAATCCTTGCCAGTGGCGGGAATGAAAAATATGAAAGCACTATAATCGGGAAAGGAATCGTTAATGCCCGCGAAGTCGTTGACCTGGCTACAAAAATAGGCGGGACGAAGGTCTATATTATCGAACAGGAATCCTACCAGGGAAAAACCCCTATGGAATGTGTTGAGGAGAACCTCAGGATAATGAAAGAATGGGGCTATTAATGCCCCATTTCTTTTAACCCCTTACCCCGGTGGTGCCTCCGCGGCTAAGCGTAATATCAACCGGTGAATTTGTTTTCCATGCTCCCCTTGTGAAATCGGGCACCTCGATTGAATTGCATTTGTTTGCAACCGACCATTCGCTAAGCGGTGCAACAGCACTCCAGAGTGCTGCGTCATAAACATCCTGGTCAAGAGGCAGTCCATTGCGCAGACAATCGATCAGGCGCCAGTTTTCAAGAAAATCCATTCCCCCGTGACCTCCTACCTTCCTGGCCAGATCGCCTATTTTCTTTATTATCGGGGGCGTGTATTTTTCTTCTATACTCCTGAACTCCTCATCGGTGACCCATTCATCCTCAACTGAAATCTTTGGAGGGAGCGGATATTTCAAAGCAGCTGCCCTGGTACCGCTGATCTTATGAATCCGGGAGTAAACATTCGGTGATGTTACGTCATGCTGTATCATGATGGTCCTACCCTTGTTTGTCAGGATGGAAGTTGTTGTCATGTTGCCCCTGTAGGGATTATTTACAAACGGTTTGTAGAAATCATCGGAGGCTGCAAGTTTTTTAGCCTTTTCATTCATCTGAAAGTCCTTGCTCATGACCGCTACCAGCAGATCCATCTTGTCACCCCTGTTTATATCCAGAACCTGGCAAACCGGTCCCAATCCGTGAGTCGGATACAGATTCCCCCGCCTGCCGGCATTTTCCCTCAGCCGCCACATGTTCCAGTAGCCATCCTTGCTGAAATTGCTGTTCAGCAGATTATGGAGATAAGCGCCTTCACAGTGAACTATTTCACCGAAAAATCCCTGCCTTGCCATGTTCAGTGTTAACAGCTCGAAAAAGTCGTAACAGCAGTTTTCCATCATCATGCAATGCTTTTTTGTCTTTTCGGATGTTTCAACAAGCTGCCAGCACTCTTCGAGGGTATCCGATGCCGGGACCTCTATTGCCGCATGTTTTCCCTGCTCCATGGCGTACACCGCCATGGGCGTGTGAAGATTCCACGGAGTGCATATATATACAAGATCAATATCGTCTCTTTCGCAAAGCTTCTTCCAGGCATCAGCACTTTCCGTGTACATTACGGGATTGAAACCGGCTTTGACCGCTATTTCCCTTGCTTTTTCAGCTTCGGCCGGGATAATGTCGCATAGGGCCCTTATCTCTACTCCCTCAATGATGCTCATTATCGATTCATGAAGGCGCCCCCTGCCGCCAAGACCTATGAATCCGATCCTTACCTTATCGAGCTTTGGGGCCGCATAGCCGCACATATTGAACGTCTGCAATGAAGTACCAGCTAAATTGCCGGGGAAAAAGTTTTCCGGGGTTTTCTGGTTTGCCGCCTGAGGGACAATCCCTTTAAGCACATTTGTTGCTGCCAGACTTATGCCGGCCAGGCCTGAAAGTTTCAGGAAATTTCTTCGTGTGGGTCTCATGTGATAATTATTTTATAGTGTTCATTAATAATCGTTCCTCAATGTTAAGAAAATATTTTATAAGGAGCATACAAGCTTCAACAGAGTCAGGTATAAAGAAAGAAAAATGATTTAAGTAACTCTCTATTTGCCGTAAAATTTAAAGACCGTGGAAAAAACTGGAACTTAAGATAAAGTTAAATGGTTGTTGCACAGAGTTCCACAGTGAGTCTCAAAGTTCCACGGAGGATTACTCCTGTAACTCTGTGTTGCCCTGTGACTTCTTAGTGGATCTCGGTGTAAATTCTTTTCCGAAAGATCATGAATCAGATATTTGAATATCCGTTTTATTGCTTAAACTTGTATAAGCCATAATCTTGAAAAAAATGAAAAGGATTCTGATCTTAATAATAAGTGTATTCTGTACGCTTTTTTCCTATTCGCGTGAATACCATGTTTCACCAGGCGGTAACGAAAATAACGATGGTTCTGCGCTGAAACCATTCAAAACGATCTCGGAAGCAGTAAAGGCGGCATATCCCGGCGATACAATAACAGTCCACTCCGGCACATACAGGGAATGGATCAATCCGGTGAGAGGCGGGGAAAGCGATGCCAGGAGGATTGTGTACAGGGCTGCTCCCGGCGAAAGGGTTGAAATCAAAGGATCAGAAATAATCACAGGATGGAAAAAAGAAAAAAACGGAGTCTGGAAAGTTGTAATTCCAAACTCGTTTTTCGGTGCTTACAATCCATATCAGGATTCTATTTTTGGCGACTGGTTCTATAATAAAGGCCGGATACATCATACCGGCGAGGTATTTCTGAACGGGAAGTCCCTTTATGAAAAGGAATCGATTCAAAAGGTGTATGAACCTGTTCCTGACAGCACAATCAGGGATAGGGAAGGTTCAACCTATACCTGGTATTGCGAGAGTAACGCAGATAATACTACGATATGGGCAAATTTCCATAAGTTCAATCCCAACAGGGAACTGACAGAGATCAGCGCCAGAAGGACCTGTTTCTATCCTGAAAAACCAGGCATCAATTATATTACGGTCAGTGGTTTCATCATAAGCCAGGCTGCCACTCAGTGGGGTGCCCCGACCGCCGAACAGGTGGGAATGGTATCAACCCACTGGAACAAGGGCTGGATTATTGAGAACAATGTGATCAGTGATTCAAAATGCTCCGGAATAACCCTTGGGAAGGAGCGCGGAACAGGGCACAATGTCTGGTCGGCTGATAAGGGAAATGTTTACAATGATGGCAACATTCATTACATTGAGGTTACTTTCCGGGTCCTTCGGAACGGATGGAACAAGGCAAATACAGGATCGCACATAGTAAGGAACAATGTAATATTCAGTTGCGAGCAGACAGGTATATGCGGAAGCATGGGGGCAGCATTCAGCATCATTGAGAACAATCACATATACAATATATGGACCAAGAGGCAGTTCGAGGGAGCTGAGATCGGCGGGATAAAATTTCATGCCGCTGTGGATGCTGTAATCAGAAACAACCGGATTCACGACTGCGGCAGGGGATTGTGGCTTGACTGGATGACCCAGGGAACCAGGGTGTCGTCCAACCTTTTCTATAACAACGATCTTGAAGACATTTTCCTTGAGGTCAATCACGGGCCTTTCATTGTCGACAATAATGTCTTCCTTTCCGGATCTGCAATTAAGACCCAGTCGGAAGGAGGAGCATTTGTTCATAACCTCATTGCAGGGACAGTGCACAACTGGAATGATCCCAACAGGTTTACCCCTTATTTCCTTCCTCATTCAACCGATATGGCAGGCCTTACAACAATATTCGGCGGTGATGACAGATATTATAACAATATCTTCATAGGCCCCGGCGCCGGAAAAGTGAAGGAAAAAGAAAAGTATAGTCTTAAAGGGTATGAAAATGCGAGACTCCCGGTATGGATTGACGGCAACATATATTGCAACGGTGCAGTACCCTCTGAAAAAGATGCCGGTTTCATCGCTCTATCATCTTATGATCCGGGGCTTATTCTCTCGGAAGAGAATGGGAATGGATACCTCTTACTGTCATATGACAAGCTGTTCATTGAATACGGGGTTAAAACAGTCACTACTGCCTTGCTGGGAAAAGCAAAGGTTCCAAAGGCGGATTTTGACAGTCCCGATGGGACGTCACTTACCATTGACCACGATTTTTCTGGGAATAAAAGGACTCTGGAAAATAATCCTGCAGGTCCTTTTTCAAATATCCGGGGAGGTGGAAATAAAATAAAATTATGGTAAAGGATTTCTTTGTTATACATTAAATTTATGAATTAGAAATTTTAAACATCAGTTTATGAAAAGAGTATCATTTTTATTGGGAACACTAATGTTGTCCGGAATTCTTACTGCGCAGGAAAGCAAAGTTTTTGACCAGCTGTCGATGCAAAGCAAAATATTAAAAATGGAGAGGAAATATGCCGTTTATCTCCCGGCCGGATATGAGACCTCCCAGAGGCATTACCCTGTACTTTATCTCCTTCACGGAGGAGGTGATGATCAGACGGGGTGGGTTCAGTTCGGAGAAGTTAAATTCATTGCCGACAAAGCAATAAAGGAAGGTATCTCAACCCCGGTGATCATTGTGATGCCCGATGCCAATACGGGGAAACGCGGTTATTCAAATGATGTGAAGAATGAATGGAGGTATGAAGACTTTTTCTTTGAGGAATTCATGCCTTATATTGAATCCACTTACAAAATAAAGAAGGAAAAGGAATACAGGGCTGTGGCGGGTCTTTCAATGGGAGGGAACGGCACATTGATCTATGCCCTTCATCATCCTGAGCTGTTTGCTTCAGCCTGCCCGCTGAGTGCAAGCGCTAATCCGGTTAACCTGGCAAATGTAAAACGGTCGCTTGGAGCAGACTCGTCAAATGTCAGAAGGGAACAATATGATGCATATTTTGAGAAATATAATATCCCTGGTTTGATAGAAAAAATACCGGACGATATGAAGAAAGCTGTACGATGGTATATTGATTGCGGTGATGATGACTTCCTTTATGAAGGCAATTCAATGCTTCACATCTACATGCGAAAAAAGGAGATACCTCATGAGTATCGTGTACGTGATGGTTCTCATACCTGGACATACTGGCGGGAATCATTGCCCGAGGTATTAAGGTTCATTTCAGCCGGTTTCCACAGATAATACTGTCATCTTCTGGCATATAATTTGTTTTGATAAAGCAGGAACCAAAAATTTACAACTATGAAAAGGATATCTGAAAATATAGGTAATCTGTTCCTGCTTTCCGTACTCTTGCTGATTTCCGCCACTGCATATTCACAGGATAACCGGGACAGAAAACTGAGCCGTGAGGAAAGAAAGGAACTCAGGCATGCTGAGATGGCTGCCAACTTCAATTTTATCAATGATCTTCTGGCCTCAAAAAGGTTTGTTGTTGAAGCTGACTACCTTGAAAACAAGTATGGAAACAAGGTGCCGGTTTCTCCGATGATAAACTTCATAATGATGAATGCTTCGGAGGGAGTCCTGCAGACAGGATCAAACTTCAGGGTAGGTTATAACGGCGTTGGCGGGGTTACTGCTGAAGGGACAATAGGTGATTTTGAGTTCAGCAGTAATATGAAGAGTTTAAGCTATACTGTAAAATTCGACATTCTCACCAACCTTGGATCGTATGACATCATCATGAATGTCTATTCTGATTTCCGGGTAAGAGCCACCATTTCGGGAGTGACATCCTCAAAGCTTATTTATACCGGGAAGCTGGAACCTCTGGCTAAATCAAAGGTCCATAAAGGAATGAAGACCATTTGAGTAGGAAGGACCGAAGACAGAAGACCGAAGACCGGTGTTTTATGGCTGTAGTACAACTACATAGCCCCACCA
The DNA here is from genome assembly GCA_964611835.1 of uncultured Rikenellaceae bacterium. Taxonomy (GTDB): domain Bacteria; phylum Bacteroidota; class Bacteroidia; order Bacteroidales; family VadinHA17; genus LD21. The sequence continues at coordinate 11,131 of CAZTDW010000133.1, forward strand.
GGGGGCTATTCTATATACACATTTCCAGCCTTGAGGGCTGGACTTCCAGTAGCCCCGGTCTCGCCCGGGGTTATGGACGATAATGCCAATCCAACCCTTGAGG
>CAZTDW010000134.1:0-11209 GCA_964611835.1 uncultured Rikenellaceae bacterium
CGGTTCATTTAAAACAAAAAGCTGATAATATGCAGGATTCCCCCCTTCCCTTTTTTGCTAAAGGGAAGGGGCAGGGGAAGGGTTAAGGTATCACTGGGAGACACTGGCAAAGAGTTAAGGAATCAACTTGTCTTTGTCTGAACCTTTCTGATACTGAGCATAAGGCAAAAACTAGTGTTAGTGCGGTAAAAGTCATTTTTCTGAGTTTTTTATCATTAAATTTCAGTGTGTTAGAAAATGAAACCGAACTAATTTTACCGAGCGTCACAAGTCAGGATTGCGGGTCCGGAAATGCTGAAATCATCTTCAGCAATTATTGTAAAACCTGTAAGCATCAGCATTTTTGCAATACCCCTCAGATAAGCCCTGTTGAAATTGTAAACTAGAACCGGAATTGCACTCCCGCATAAGAATGACGCGGCAGGCCGGGATAATAATAACGCGGTTCGGTATTATTGAATCCGATGGCATTGGTAATCAGCATCGAGGCATAATGGGTATCTGAAAGATTATTGATCCCGGCATATATGTTTATCGGGATTTTCTTGCTGATCCGGAACTCATATGAAATTTTTACATCACTCAGGAAATAATCCTGATATTTCATCTCATTACTGTCATTCAGGTACTGATCTCCTGTATAGCGAATATGAGCAAGTATTTCCAGATTCATTATGGGAAGCCACCGGACCTGGAAATTGAACGACTGGTCAGGAATTCCCGGGAGATTATTGCCATTGTAATTATTACCGTCATCAGTAAATTCCACAAACCGGTTAATTGATCCGGAATAACTGAGTGTTGACGTCATCCTTCCGGGAAATCTGCTGAAATCGAAGATCCTCGCATTTATATTCAATTCCAACCCTTTGTGTCTGGTTTTTCCTGCATTGATACCTGTAAAAATATCTTCAGTGATGCGTTTTGTTACAAGAAGGTTTTTCAGTTCAATAAGGTAAAGTGCAGCATCGATCTCAAGGATCCTGTTAACAAGATTGAACCTGCTTCCGATCTCATACTGGAATCCCTGTTCAGGTTTTATTTCAGGATTGACTGCTCCTTCCGGCAATAATGTTTCTTCAGGTGAAGGAAGCGAAAATCCATGACCTGCGGAAGCATAAAATGCCATTTTATCAGTAGGTGAATAATTGATACCAAGTCTCGGAGAGATAATAACCGGAAAGTTCCTTCTTCCTGATTGAATGCCGTCTGCAGGGAATAAATCGGTCAGCCTGTAATTTATTCTGTTCAGTGCTCCTGCCAGAGAAATATTAAGCCGTGAAACCGGTTTGATCAGAGCCATTGCATGAATATTCAGATGATAACGGGATTCTTTATTCTCATTAATCCTGATATTATTATTATCAAGCTTCCATGAATATCCTTCCCCGTTCAACTCTGCTCCCGCTGTAATTTCAGATTTTTCTGAAAGCCATGTAATTTTTTCCTTTATTCCTGCACTGAGAGATTCGTCATCAAGATTGTTGAATGGCCGTTTTTCGTAGCTGTCATTCCATCTGCCGAAAATTGCAAATTCATTTGAGATATTATCTGAGATCCGGTTTTTAAGTGATATCGATGCAACTCCTTTCCTGTATTTCTTAAAACCTCCGACGGCATTCCAGTTGGGAGCCGCAGCTGCGGGGTTGGTTTCAAAGAGGGAGCGTCCGATTGAGCTTGGAATACCACCGTCAACATCAATCAGGAGGAATGTTGAATTCAATGACCACTTTTCATGAACCCATCCTGCCGTTGAAAGGAGTGATGTTCTTTTGTAGTTGTTATTTTCACGGTACCCTTCTGAATTCAGGTGGCTTAGTGATCCCCAGAGTCTTAATTTCCCGGTTTTTACTGAACCGGATGCACTTCCTTTGAAAGTATTGAAGCTTCCGTATTGGGCAACAACAGAACCTCCTGATTTTGAGATCTGCCTGGTGTACATGTTCAGGCTTCCTCCGAGCCCGGATCCGTACAGTGCTGAAGCAGGTCCTTTAATAACTTCGATTTTACCGAGGCCCGGAAGATCGATCTCTTCCGGTGTTGATACGCCATCGGCAGTGGTAAGAGGGATATCATTGAGATAGGTCCTTATCCTGTTCGTTCCGTAGGGAGTCCTGCTGCCCATACCCCTTATCACTATCCTGCTTGTCAGGAAAGTACCTGTCTGCATATTGATCCCCGGAACGGCATTTATGACTGAAGCAAGACTGTTCCCGTCTGAAATGCGTAATTCTTCAGGATTCAGAACCGACAGGCTGCCGGGGACATTGAGAAGCCTGCCGCTGCCCCTGTATGCTACAATCCTGATCTCTTCCAGAAAAATGGTACTGTCTGTCTGATGATTCAGCGTATCATTTTTCAGGCGGACCTGTGCCTGAAGATCGGTAAGAAACAGAATTAGCAGAAATGTTAGCAGCCGGTTCATCTGCTGCTTCTATTCTATAGGGATCAGCCTGACGATCTTTCCCGGATTCTCAATGGCAACATAAATCAGACCGTCGGGGCTCATGACCACATTGCGCACCCGGCCGATACCGTCGAGCAGCTTTTCCCGGTGCATGACCGCATGACCATTTACTACCACGCGTTCGAGATACTTAAAGCTCAGAGATCCGATAAGAAGGTTGTTGCGCCAGTTTTTATATCGGTTTCCGGTTACAAATGTCATCCCGCAGGGACCTATGGATGGGATCCAGTAATATACCGGTTGTTCCATCCCTTCTTTTTCGGTGATAGGGGTCAGAATTGTTCCGTCGTAGTTTATCCCGTATGAAATAACGGGCCAGCCATAATTCAGTCCTGGTTTGACGAGATTCAGCTCATCTCCTCCCTTGGGTCCGTGTTCTGAGATCCACAGTTCTCCGGTCTCCGGGTGTATGCATGTTCCCTGGGGATTGCGATGCCCGTAACTGTAAATGGATGGGATCGCTCCGGGAGTTTTGACAAAGGGATTATCGGATGGAACAGTGCCATCATCGTTTAGCCTGTGAACTTTGCCGTTTGTATTATCAAGCTTCTGAGGAAAATCGAAATGCTGGCCACGGTCGCCATTCGCAAAGAATATATGACCTTTATTGTCGAAAGCAATTTTTGATCCGAAATGATAGTTCCTTTCCGTTAGAGGTGTTCCAGTATAGATGACCTGCTGATCAACAAGCCTGTTGCCTTTGAGCCTGGCCCTCATTATTGCTGTATTGCCGACAGTTTTATTGTCCCTGTTGGTTACCGATGAATAGGAGAAATATATCCATCCGTTGTTTTTATAATCGGGGTGAAGCTCAATATCGAGCAGGCCGCCCTGCCCTGTTGCCATGACCGGTGGTACACCCTCGATCGGCGCAGACAGTTTGCCGTTTGAATAAAGATGCATGGTGCCTGCACGTTCGGATATAAGCATGTCACCGTTTGGCAGGAATGCCATGCCCCAGGGAACCTGCAGCCCTGTGATTACTGTATCAACAACAAACCGCTGGGATTCCGACTCCATCACACCCCCTGGCGTTACCGAAGGCTGGAGTTTGCTTTTATCAGCAGGAATACCCTTTTTGACATAGGCAGCAAGCTCTTCTATTTCAACATCCGTGAAAGTTTTCCTGAAGGAAGGCATTCCGATATTTTCAATTCCATCCCTGATACTTTTCGCTGCCGATGCCGTTCCCTCTTCATCCATCCATTTCTTTGCAGCAAATTTCTCAAGGTTTGCACCGTGGCATCCTGCACAGAATGCCTGGTAATTCATTTCAGGCGACCTCTGTTGTGTCCCAACAGCAGGATTATCGGCAGATATGATCTGCCTGAAACCTGCAAGCAGGATGGTGGCAAAGATGATGATACCTGATATTAACAAATTTGATTTTTTCATAATGCTATGATTAGTTTATGGAATCCCGGTTTCTAACAGTTTTATAAGCTTTTTTGTTCAAAACATCCGATCATACGCCGTAAAATCTTGATATCAGGATAAGTAAATCCTTTCTTGGAAGGATAAAATTGTAATTCTCCGATCTATTTCGTGGGAGCTTCAAACAGGCTCCTTTCTGTCAGATTGTGTCTGCCGCGTGAAGTAACAGCAGGATTAGCATCAAGATTGAGCAGTCCCTTCATATTACCCGTGTCAAATGCTGTAAGGTAAACAAGTTTTGTGGCTTTAACCAGCTTTTTATAGTCGACTGCTTCGGGAACATCCCTTTCGGTATGATAGTCGGGAGTGAAGCCGCAGAAGAACCACACCGACGGGATACCAAATCTCAGGAACGGATAATGGTCACTCCTGAAATATACCCTCTGAGGGTGAGCCAGGTCCGAATACCTGTAATCGAAACCGAAGTTAATTCCGAATTTCCTGTTGACCCTGTTGATTGAAGCATCAAGTTCTGAACTGAGAAAGTCGGAAGCAACCAGGAAAAGACTGTCGGTATTGTTGCGTCCCAGCATGTCCATGTTAAGGCAGGCGCTTATCTTCTCGATGGGAACGGGGCAGTTGTTTATGAAATAATGCGATCCGTTCATCCCCTGTTCCTCGCCGGTAACCCATGCAAGAATGACTGACCTTTTCGGCTTTTCAGCCAGCAAAGCCTGCCCTATCTCCATAAGCGCCACTGTTGCAGTCCCGTTGTCGTCGGCTCCTGCTACTATCTGACCGTCATCTATTCCCCTTGCATCGTGGTGACCGCAAACAACAACATATTCATTTTTGAGAACAGGATCTGATCCCTCAATTACTGCAATAACATTGCGGGAAGTCGCCTGATATGTATCTGTCTCAACATCAAGATTTAATTTAATGCCTGTTACTTCCCTGGAAGGAATTTGCCGTCCTTTTCTCACAAGGTCGAACATCCGGCCTATTTCACCAACATCTGTTCCAAGCGCTTCGGCAGCAAGCTCATGGCTTATTTCTGCCCTGTCGAAAGGTATGGGAGGCCGCTTGTTTTTTTCTGATTTTAACGGCTCCGGCGTAAATTGCAAGACAGTCCTTTGAGATTCATAAATTGACTCCAGCCTGCCTGTCGGGATATAATCGAAGATCTTTGTCCCTTCCGATTTTCTCAATTCTCTTTCCGGACTTACAACCGAGAGGACGGCTGAAGCGCCTCTGTCACGCAATCCTGTGATCCTTGAGTTCAGCCTCGAGGCATATGTGGACCCCGGGACATACTTGTCCCCCGGTTGTTTCTCATCCAGAATGATCACGATCTTGCCTGAAATGTCAAGGTCTTTCAGATCATCCCATCCCGATGCAGGATCGCTTATCCCCAGTCCGGCAAAAACAATGTTTCCGGAGTAGGAGCCTCCGGAAGTGAAATTTCCTCCGAAATCTTTTCCAAAATAGAATACCCTGTCTGCCCCGTCTTTTGTTATCCTGATCCTTGTGTTGGGCTGAAAAACCGATCTGACGGTAAGTGGAACATGCTGATAATACGATCCGTCTTTCATCAACGGTTTAAATCCGTTGCTCTTTAACCAGTTGCCAATATAAAGGGTTGCTATCTCAAGCTCCGGCGAAGGTGTCTCTCTTCCCCTGAACTCGGGAGCCCCGAGAAAATCGAGATGATACCTTAATTCCTTTTCGGTTATGGTTCTAAGTCCCTTTGACTGCGAATAGCCTGGAGCAAAAAAAGTTAACAGGAGAAGCACAGTAAACAGTCGGAAAGGTAAATGTTTGTCGTTCATATTATACAGGTTATTAATTCAGCCGGCACAAAAGTATATTATGGTATTCAAATCAGGAAAGTAAATATAAGCACTATTTACAATGAAAACCAGTAATTTAACTTGATAAGGAAAATGTTTTCAGGTATGACTTTTGAAAGCTCCCGGAATGAATCTCCGATTGATGACCCGGGATTGGCGGCATAACCGGTACGCTCGCTCGACCATACCAGATAGATAAATGATCCGAGCCGGTATTCCCACTTGGCCACCAGGTTTGACCTGAACTGATAGAAATTGAAAGCGGGATTGTCGATGTAATAATCAGGTATAAAGTCGTTGTTCTCATCCAGGGAGTAAACGTTGCTGCTCAATACCGGGTTGGCATAAACGGCAAACCTGTCTTCATATTGAGCAGCTCCGGGATTGGTGATACGCTTGAATTCTTCAAAGCTGCCCCTCGACACAAAGGGACTTCCATAATATTGTATCGAGAACTCCGGAGTCAGATTAAGATCTGCCCTGAATGTCAGTCCAAGTGTTTTCTGGCTTATTTTCCCGAGTATATATCTCTTCTCTGACATATAATCCTTTGTTGCCACATACTGGAGCCTGTCCTTGTTCTCATCATAAGTACCACTCAGTCTTATTCTGAGGGTTTGAATCGGGCGGATTGTGATCTGCGGCTCAATTTCATAATTTGATCCTGAATTATCACCTGATTTTTCATGCCTGTAATTGATTCCGGCAATCAGCTTTTTAGATGGATTGCTTCTGAGATTTCCAAAGAAAAGCATGGTTGAGGGGACTGTCATATCATAGCCTCCCCGCAGGATCCTGGTATCGGTTGCCTTTGAATGATAAATAAGGTTTGCCCCCAGGTCCCATTGATTTGTAAATCCCGCATTGGCAGACAGGTGGAACCCTGATCCCGTGAATGTCCCTTTGAAGTTCCAGGAATTGAATTGCTCAAGCGTAACATTATATCCTCTGAAAATACCTGCCGACTGATTTACAAAATAGGTTATTTCCGTTTCCTGGTTTATCTCGTCTGCCGACTGCATATAACCTGCGTCGTTCAGTTCGAGACCGGGAGAAAGCCATGTAACACCAGTTGAATACTTCCATAATCCATGTGCTCCCTTTCCGACCCTTAATTTACCCCCGGATCCGCTGAGACTTGTTCTTGTGGTGTCATATCGCAGGTAATCAGCTCCCGGGCGCTGGTAATACCTTGCTGATGACCTCTGAAGTGCCGTTATTGCTTCCCTGCTGCCATCCACATAGCTTCCTATAAGATTTGCGTCAACAAAATACTTCTTATTATTCCACCGGTGCAGCAGGTCAACGCCTCCCGTATAGGCGTTTGCAGGCAGGAATTCAAGATTCCGGTTGTTAATGAACCGGTTGGTGGATGTAATCATCCCGCCAAATGTTGTTGTTCCTTCATTATAACCTTTCTGGATGCGACCTATAGTATAATTTGTAAGCGGTTCTATCTCCTCCTTTGATCTGATTCCCTCATTGTCGCTCAGTCCTGCAAATTCATTTGAGGTAAGGCTCTGAATAAAACCTACCGCCAGACCATCGGAAGTTGTACCGCTGAATTTCACTGCATCAAGAATGGTGGTTTTATCAGGAATTTTAATAAAACCGCCTTCAGAAGGAATTATTGATCTTGACGGAGCATGGCCAATTCGTCGTGAATAAAAGAGGCTCTGATTATCAAAGTCAAAATCAAAAATGTTTAAACCTTCGAGAAAGAATGGCCGTTTCTCTTCATAGAAGGTCTCGAAAGCCGTCAGGTTCATAACCGATGGATCCGATTCAACCTGGCCAAAATCAGGATTGACGGTCAGATCGACGGTAAAATTGCTGGATATACCTATTTTGGCGTCAATTCCAAGATTGCCTCCCCAGATACGCCCGTTTTGGATAAAAGGATTTCCCGGTTCCTTTTCTACGGTTTTAAGTTCGCCCAGGGCAAATGGCATAATCTCAAGACGGCGTGATTTCTTCAGGCCGGTTATACCTCTTAGCTCACCGTAATTATAAAGTACGCCGGCGCCGGTTCTGGTTTGCCTGTTCCAGTTGCTCTCTTCCTGGATCCTTGATATCCACCTCCAGGTATGCATTCCCCATACCTGCTCCTCTTTATTGCTGTAACGCAGCTGGCTTAACGGTATTTCCATCTCAGCCACCCAGGCTGAGTCCTCTGTTCCCACTTTACCCTCCCATACTGCATTCCAGTTGGTGTCCACATTTTCAGGATTCGAGAGTATCAGATCAACTTTCTGCCCCCAGGCCGAAAGGTTGAATTCATATCCGGTCCGGTAATCACGGTTGCTGTCAAAATTGATACCGACCATATCACCTGAAAATTCATCACGCAGACCGGACAACCGGAGGATTTTTTCAGGCTCCCCGTCATATGCCCTTATGGCAACATAAAGATAACGGTCATCATATTGAATGTTGAGCTCTGTGGGCCATGTGGGCTTTGCTCCCTCATTCGGGATGAACTGAGTATAATTCCCGGCCCACGTTCCTTTTTTCCAGCACTCATCATCAAGCTTGCCGTCAATTACAGGTTTGTGTGTTGTCAGCCTTGTTGTCACATATACAGGCTGTTTCCGGACAGGACTGATCCCCTTTGTGGTATCCCCCTTCGAACCGTTGTTCCCATTCTCCGCATAGGAGGCTGAATAAATAAAGAGTAAGAAAAATAAAAAGGATCCCGTGACTCTGGAAAATAGGATAAAAGAATTCATAATAAAAATCACACTGAGGTACTGAGGCTACAAATAAAGCCAAAAATACGACAGTAATTTTTTAATGAATGTTAAATCTATCCCAACCGGCAAAGAATTATGATTTCGAACATTTGTCGGGTCAAAAAACAATTTCCACCATCAGAATTTCTGAAGCAAATCCCTTACAGCATCCCTGTGGACCATGAAATCCATCATTTTCAGTTTTACATAATCCTCAGAAAAGAAATAATATCCGAATTCTTTTGCTTCCGGATCATTGTTTCGCGACCCTGAGCCCGAGTCTTTAATGAGATACCAGTCCCTGCCGTCTTTCTCAACGTACCCCACCAGGTGCATTCCGTGATCGTCGGTAGTTGTACGGTTGGTAAAACGGAACTGGCGTGCGTCATCATTGATGTAAGCAGAAGGTATGTCAAAATCAGGAATAACGGCACATTGGGTCACCCTGTCAAAACCAGGTTCAGAAACGTCTCCTCCTATACTGACAGTGTAGCCTTTCCTTACTGCATTCTTAAGGGCCGACATGAAAACATCGAGAGGGACATTGTGATAATCACTGCTGTGCCACCAGTTGTCGGGCACCATGTACTCGACCTTTTTATAGAATGGTTCCTGTGTGTACGACAGTATGTCAACATAATCGTCAGGATTGATCTTCAGAACATCTTTCAGATATTCCACGGGAGTCATCTTCTTCCCGTTAACTGTTATTTCTGACGGAGGTTCGCCCATGTAGTGATTCATTATTGATTTTATTGTAGCCAGGGCGGCATCCTCATCCCATGCTGAGGTCTCCTTCAGCGACCTGAGGTAATTCTGCATCTCATCCCTCATCTTTTCGGCATTGTGATACTTTCTGCCATTGAGCAGTCCGGTATAATCCTCTATCGGAACAATTCCGTATTTGCTCCACATCCTTGTCACGGCATTGGCTTCAGAACCTTCATCAAACAATGAGTTGCCCCTTTCCCTGACAAAGCGCCTTGCTTTCTCAACATATTCCCAGTAAACCGTATACATTTCCGACAGCTTAACCTTCATTTTATTGATGCGGTAGATTTCAGACTCAAGAAATGATGTGGTGCTGAAGCACCAGCATGTGCTTGTATTTCCCTGCGAAACGGGAGAATTATGCCATTGCTGGTTCTTATAAAGAGCGACCTTGTTTGGCAGGGTTGCTGAGGTGAGGTCGACTGCAAAGGATTTAACGGGTTTTGCAGGCTCTGTCCTCTCCTGAACCTCCCTGTCATCTTTAAGAATGGAATTCTGATAAAAACCCGGAGGCACAATCCTGAATATAGCCTTGTCCTTATTCTGACCATGAACTGATGACGATCCGAGGAAAAATGTCAAAGATACTATGAGCAGCACCGATCTTTTCATGAATTTTATGTTTAGAGTTTGATAAATTCCACCCTGCGGTTCAGGGCTTTGTTAGCAGCATTGTCGTTGGGGGCTACAGGCTGTGTTTCTCCGGCACCGTCAGATTCAATACGGGAAGCATCTATACCGAAGCTCTTTACCAGCTCATTCTTTACCGCCGCGCCACGACGCTTTGAAAGATCAAGATTGGCAGCGTCGGCTCCGTCACTGTCGGTATGCCCTGTGATTTTTATACGGACGTCAGGATTTTCTGTCAGGACAGCTGCAATCTCCTTCAGGGTAGGATATGATTCAGGTTTGACAACATCCTTGTTTACATCGAAATAGATGCCGTAACTTACCAGCTTGCCCTCAGTCAGAAGTTTGTTGCGAAGGTCGGGCGCTCCTACGGCAATCCTGATGTTACTAACCATCGCAGCACCATTTTCAAACCTTATCCTGTCCATTTTTACACTTGAAAGAGGGAATGCCTTCGGAAGATCAAACAGCTTATTTTGATCCTGATACAATCTTACCCTTGATTTTTGCATCCAGAGAGCAATATGATACTTCTGATTTTCTTTTTGCTTGTAAGTTTCTCCTTCCTTTGATCCGCTTAATCCAAGCTCACTGCCATCATCACTGTTTATATAAGTTCTGTAATTGGGTCTGCCAAAATACTCAACATGAAAAGCGAATCCTGCTTTCCCGGGAACGGTTCCTCCATCCCATGATCTCTCGTTGACACTTTGCATAAGCCGAAAGTAATATCCGGACATGCCTTGTTGCTCCTCACTCTTTACTGGAATTATATCGAACTCAATTGTATAATTATCCGGAAGTTTAAGCAACTGATCCGTCCAGATGGAAAAATCACCATCGAATCTCATCCATTTCCCCGGAAAGAGGTTGGTGGTGACAACTTCTGCTGAACCGTTTGTGTTCCATAATGCAGGGAAATCACCCACAGCATCCTGACTGAAATCTTCAAAAAATATCACTTTTTCACCTGGGATGAAGTCAAATTTAGAATAGGATTCGAGAGCTGTCTGCTGCTGTGCCGGTTTCTGCTCTGCTTCCTGTTTCCCGTTATCTTCCCCCTCCTGACTTTCAGCTTCATTGGCTTTTTCTTCATTGTCGGAAGCCTCCTTTTCATCGGTTTTATCCTTTTTTTTAAAAGCCCCTTTTATCCCGTTTTCAACACCATCAAGACCCTTGTCGATAGCCTGATCGGTCCTTTGATTTACCCTGCTGTTTGTCCGGTTTATAACCTTTTTCTCCAGATCAACCTTTATCTGACCGTTTAAGCTGAATGGCAGTGAAATAAAAAGAAAGAACACTAAAAATTTAATTATTGTTTTCATAGTTGGATTAGATTTTAAATACGATCTCACATGAGTTGGATGTAAAAGTCTGTTAAA
>CAZTDW010000135.1:0-11123 GCA_964611835.1 uncultured Rikenellaceae bacterium
TTCCTCTCAACCGCTATCAGTCCGGGAGTAGCGTCATGCAGGTGGGGAGTGATCTTCACGGCAACTATGCCGGTATACCTGAATTGTTCAATGATCCGGCAGGCCATCGAGGTCTTGCCCGATTTGTTGCCTGTGCCGGCAATTATCGCCAGATTGGGAACGAATATCATCTTTTGAAGAAATAAAGGATTGACTTTAAAGGTCAAATCCTGTTAAAGCATTTATCACGGACAGTTTTGTGAAAAAATTCAACCGGTTATGATACATGTATGATAACCGGCCGGAACACCCTGGTAAAAAACGCTTTTCAGCTCAGGATCATTCCTTTGTAAGATCTATTATAAGCTGTACGATCTTCTGATTTTCGGATTCAGGGATCTTGCCGGTATAAATGGCTCTGCAGATCCTCTTCTTGTCAACTATTACCACACTGTAACTGTCTTTCGGCAATCCCCATTGTTCCTGAAGCGTGGCTTTGTAGTCGAACAGTATGGTAGTATCATATTTCTTTGCCTTGTTTCCGGCAATCATCCTGATAAGGCTGTTTGGCTTCCAGGTGGATTTGCAGTCTACGATCCCGAAGCCTTTGAAATACTCCTTGTTGATTATCTTATCCACATCCGTGGCTTTGTCAATGGCATCATTGAACGGATCGTTCAGATCTGACTCATCAGGGTCTACATAGTTGATCTGCAGAACTTTTCCTGGCCATGAATCCATGGTGAATTCCTTTTTGTCGGCATCTGTGAAAACCCAGTCAGGCGCTTTCATTCCCACTTCAAGCTTACCTGTCTGTGCAGTTAAAGCCGGAAGGAGTAACAGAAAGAAAAACGTGGTGAAAATCAGTTTCTTCATAGGGTCGTTTTTAAATTTGTCGAAATATATGAATTTTTTCACACAAATTAATTTTAAGGATTATTTACATTAATCTGTTCAACAATATTACTTTTGCAGGCCGTATCCGGCTTTATCAATGATCGTTCTCCGGAAGGGATTGAAACCAATGCAGGTTTATTCCTCAGACTCCGGAAGATATAGATGGTAAAGAATTCCGGTGCGATTGAATGTTTATATGCAGAAAATAAGGAATATAGCAATAATTGCGCATGTTGATCACGGAAAAACCACTCTTGTTGACCGCATCATACAGGAGTGCAGGGTTTTTGATGAGCGAAAGGTGACCGGCGATCTGATACTCGACAGCAACGATCTGGAGAGGGAGAGGGGCATTACGATAATTTCGAAGAATGTATCGGTCAATTACAAGGGAACGAAAATCAACATCATTGATACTCCGGGGCATGCCGATTTCGGAGGCGAGGTTGAGAGGGTTCTTAAAATGGCCGACGGGGTTCTGCTGCTTGTGGATGCTTTTGAGGGCCCGATGCCGCAGACCAGGTTCGTTCTCGGAAAGGCAATATTACTGGGACTTAAGCCAATAGTGGTTGTAAACAAGGTCGATAAGGAGAACTGCCGGCCCGATGAAGTTCAGCAGGATATTTTCGAACTGATGTTCAACCTTGATGCCACCGACGAACAGCTTGATTTTGAAACCATCTTCGGTTCTTCCAAACAAGGATGGATGAGCCGGGATTGGAAAGTACCTTCAGGAGACATCACACCTCTTCTTGACACGATTGTTGAGCAGATACCTGCACCGGTGTATCAGGAAGGCCCGGCTCAGATGCAGATCGCTTCGCTCGATTACTCAAGCTATGTCGGGAGAATCGCAATAGGCAGGGTGTTCAGGGGTGAAATAAAGGCCGGAATGGATTATACGCTCTGCAAAAGGGGAGGAGAGGTCAAAAAAGTCAGGGTCAGGGAAATATTCCTGTTTGAAGGACTTGGAAGGGTAAAAACCGAACTGGCAGGCTGCGGTGAACTTTGCGCTGTAACAGGCCTGGAAGACTTTGAAATAGGAGATACCCTGGCTGATCTTCTTAATCCTGAGGCACTTCAGAGAATTGAGGTGGATGAGCCTACAATGAGCATGCTCTTTACAATAAACAACTCCCCATTGTTTGGGAAGGAAGGCAAATTTGTAACGTCGAGGCATTTGAGGACCAGGCTTTACCGTGAGACAGAAAAGAACCTTGCCCTGAGGGTTGAGGATACAAAATCGGAAGATACCTTCATAGTATATGGACGGGGTATCCTGCATTTGTCCATCCTGATTGAAACCATGAGAAGGGAAGGTTATGAATTTCAGGTCGGTAAGCCCAGGGTCATCATAAAAGAAATCGACGGTGTGAAATCTGAACCATATGAGACCCTGACAATTGATGTACCAGCTGACTTTTCGGGAAAGGTAATTGAACTTGTTACAGCCCGAAAAGGAGAAATGGCCGTTATTGAACCGCGGGGAGACCTCATTCACCTTGAATTTGATATTCCTTCCAGGGGACTTATAGGCTTAAGGAACAACATGCTTACCGCCACCTCGGGAGAATCGATAATGCATCACCGGTTCAGGGCTTACGACAAATATAAGGGGGATGACCTGCTGCCTGCCCAGAATGGATCGCTGATATCCATTGAACAGGGTAATGCAACAGGATACGCCATCGACAGATTGCAGGACCGCGGACGGTTCTACATTGATCCGGGCGAATATGTTTACAAGGGTCAGGTAATAGGGGAGAATACCCGGATGACCGATATTGAGGTAAATGTCGTGAAAGGTAAAAAGTTGACAAATATGAGAGCTTCCGGTTCCGATGAAAGCCTCAAAATTGCCCCCAGGCTGAGATTCTCACTCGAAGAATCGATGGAGCAGATTAAAGATGATGAATATCTTGAGGTTACTCCTTTAAGCTTAAGAATCAGAAAAATACCTTTCAAAAAAATATTATAGCCTGATTGAATCCGGTGAATCCCGTCAGGTTGAAGGAATGCCTGCCCCTTATGAGGGATTTATCCCACAGGCAGCGGTATGGAACAGCTTCATCCTTTCCTCCGTCGTTTCTGGAGTGATCTCGCATCCGGCCGATACTATACACCTCTTGCCTGAATCGATGAAATCGGCAATTACCGACCTGTTTATTTCTTCGGTTGTTCCTGACTGAATGACAGTTACAGGATCACTTTTACCTGAGAAAACCTGTCCGGGACCGATCATCCCCGCAAAGTCGGAAATTGATGGTACAAGGTGGTCAATGTCGATAATGTCAGCACCGGTACGTATCATTCCCGGCAATATTGATGCGGTGTTCCCGCATATATGAAGTTTGGCCAGGGCTCCTTCCCGGTGAATATGATCCACAAGCCTTTTCTGTCTTTCAAAAGCAAACCTGTGGTATAGCTCGGGACCTATCTGGGAGCAGAAAGCATCACCCACACCAATACAATGAGCGCCAGCCCTTACCTGATTGGTAATGAATTCCATCGCCGAATCAACAATTATGTCCATTGCTTTCTCAACGAGATCAGGTTCCATGAGGAAATCAAGCGACGCGTTTGAAGCACCTCTCAGATCGACATATTCTGCGACAGGGCCTTCTGCCCATCCTACAATAAATAATTCATCTCCAACCCTCTTCCTGAATTCAATAATCTCATTTATCCTGTTCAGGCACCTTTTGTTCTGAAGGGGATCATATCGTTTCAGGGCTGCAGCGCCTGCCGCATCCGGCAAATGACCTCCCGTATCAACGGGAAGTGAATCGTCGGGGTAATGGACCTCGATTCCGAATGCCGATGCTTCTGCCCACGGATCGGACATGACTGTTACCCAGTCAATGCCAAAATCCCTGGCGCAACGGATCATCGCCCCGCATTTTGCCTCCGGCACGGTGCAGAAATCCCGGTATCTGACTCCTGCATATTTTGCCGCCCATCTCATTATTATCGGATGGAAAGGAGGATGATCAACACCAGCTCCGTTGATGAAATCAATAGTTCTTTGAAGACCTGTCATAATATTTCTGTTTGATTTTATTGCTTTTTCCAAATTTTTTCAATCTCCTCCAATGTCTTGCCTTTGGTTTCGGGTATGAACCTGTAGACAAACCATGCCCCCATAAGACCCAAGATCCCGTATATCCAGTAGGAAAATCCATGGTTGAACACCCTGGTGAGAAAAACATTATCGTTCATTATCGGGAAGGTCCAGGAAACTATAAGGTTTGCTATCCACAGTGCTGCTCCGGGGATGGACATAGCTCCCCGTATCGAGTTTGGAAAAATCTCCGACAGCAGCACCCATGTAACCGGCCCCCAGCTCATTGCAAAGCCTGCAGTGAACGTCAGCATGAAAAGAAGGGCAATGAAGCCGGTATTGCCTGAATAGAATGCAAATCCCAGTGACATCATGCTTACTGACATGACAACGGCTCCGATGATCATCAGCGGTTTTCTACCGTACCTGTCAACTGTTGATATTGCCAGAATTGTGAAGAGCATATTTATGAGTCCCACAATAATTGTCTGGATAAGCGAGGTGTTGACGCTTGCTCCCATATTTCTGAATATGTTGCCTGCATAGTACATCACTACATTGATCCCTACGAACTGCTGAAAGACGGCAAGCATTATTCCGGTGAAAATCACGAGGAATCCGAAGGATAGCCAGGGAGCATTCTTTTCATGAAGGGTTTTCCTGATCTCGGATACTGTTTTCGCGGCATTTTCACTGCCCGATATCTGAGAGATGACCTTCAGGGCCTTGCCCTCTTTTCCCTTCATCAGCAGGTACCTCGGAGTTTCAGGTATCAGAAGTAAAAGCAGAAGGAATACTGCTGAGGGAATGATCCCTGAAAAGAACATCCAGCGCCAGCCTTCATCAATAAGCCACTTATCGTCACCCGACCTGGCAATCAGATAATTGACGAAGTAAATAATCACCATGCCTGATATAATTGCAAACTGGTTCCACGATACCAGCCGGCCCCTCTTTGCAGCCGGTGCCGTTTCGGCTATATACATGGGAGAAAGTATCGAGGCAAGACCGATCCCGATGCCACCGATGATCCTGTAGATAAGAAAGGAAAAGACATCAAGGGTACCGAAGAAGTTGAAGACTTCAGGCTGCCATGTTCCGATCCCTGAAACAGTAAATGTTACGGCTGAGATCAATAATCCGCTTTTCCTGCCCAACGACCTGGCTACAAAACCCGCGATTGCACTGCCTGCTATGCAGCCGATCAGGGCACCTGAAATAACAAATCCCTTGATTGAATCTGCGATCCCCTGAATTTCTTCAACGGCTTCCCTGGGAGGAACCGGCTGACTTAAATAAACGGATATGAAAACAATTAAAATAACAGCCAGAACTACTGCAATAGGTAATCCTATTTTATATCCTGAAAGTCTGATTATTAAAAATGAAACAACAACAGTTATCAGAAGTATTGCCGAAACGACAAGGATCCTGTACTGCGTTATCAGCATCAGAGCATAATCATATTGAGAAGGATCGAGGGCACGTATGATGAAGAAATCAACAAGCGATCTTTCAGCGCCGTTTACAACCGCGGTGTCATATCCGAACAGAAAACCGCCCAGAGTAGCCACCAGGGTAATGAGGATAATAAACCGGGGATTATAGTTGCCCGCACTATCGGTTTGTCCAGTCTTTGTTCTCAAATCGGGTTATTTTTTATAGGTGGCAGTTTTGCAGAGAGATTTAAGATGTTGATGTATATCATTCTATTAGTTGATATATAGCAATAATAATATTGATATAAATCAATATGTAAATTAATATACATAATATAATGTATTGATATATAATTTTATAAATAATATTATATAAACCATAGCTTTATTAATAAACATCATTTAAGAAATCATTTAATGGTTTCATGATTCTGCAGGCTTCAACAACCTGGCCGAAGCAATCTTCACCGGTAACAACATCGTCGGGAATCATTCTGCTGACCAGGTAGCTCTTGTACTTAAGCAGATCTGCAAACGGATGATCGGAAGCATAGCCCCTTGGGGCCGATTTCAGCTTTTCACCTTCAATGTCACCAAAGTATTTTTTGAATGCCTTGTCGTTGATTATTTTAATGAACCTGTCTCCGTTTTCAGCTATTTTTCTCCTGATTGCTGTCAGCCACGGCATGGGTGGCATATAGGCTCCCCCGGCAACCATGCTTGCTCCTTCAGGCTCAACGTGGAAATAATAACCGGCAAACCTGTCCCCGTTCTTTTTTCCTCCCCTGACAATAAATGCTCCCATATGGGATTTGTAAATTGTTTTGTCGTTGGAGAACCTGATATCACGGTTGATTCTGTAGGTGCAGCTTTTTGCCTCAAGGCCTTTGAGTATGGGGTCAAACTTCGTTATCTCACCGATGAGTGCCTGAACAAACGATTCAAAATTAAAGCGGGCATCCTCATAGCGGCTCCTGTTTCTGCTGAACCATTCCCTTTCATTGTTTTGCCTTAGGTCATTGAGGAACTCAAGAGTTGATTTCTTTATCTGTACCATGTCAGGATTGAAATTTTAAATGACTAAAAAGATAATTATTATTACGGGAAAAAGCTGTTCCCGTGGTTTGTTTTTCTCAAAAAACCTGACCATATTAAAAATTTACCGGGATCAGCTTTTTTAAGTACCAGATTTTATTGCATCCCGCAGGATGAAAGGTTATGGGTTGTTGCTCAGCCTGCAATCAATTATGTATTTGCCGCTTTCAAGCGTTTCGGTTTGTGCCACGCCCTTATCCTCACCGTTGACTTTGTGACTTACAGTCTTCTCCGGGATCACCACATCTGCGGTGCAACCCACCGGTATGCTGATCTTCATTATTAACTGCTCCCGGCTTTTTTCCCAGGTAATGCTCAATGGACCGCAGGGTGTGTCTTTGGTACATTCTGCACTGTCAACTCCGTCAGGGATCTGCGGATCGATTGTGACCTTTCTGTAGCCGGGATATGTCTCATCGGGAATGATCCCGCCCAGTGCCTGGTAGAACCATGAACCAATTCCGTTATAGCAGTTGTGTATCCTGCTTCGAGCTCCGTTCCAGTGTTCCCAGGTGGTTGTGGCTCCATTGTCAATCATGTGCATGTAACCGGGATAACCCTTGCTTTTCAGGATGGAGTACATAAGTTCAGCCTCCCGGTTTGAAACAGCCCATTCCGTGAAGACGGGAACTCCCACAAGCCCTGTTGCAATATGTCCGTTCTTGACCGTCATGATAAGGTCATGCAGGTTATCCGTTACCCTGTCAGTCAGTGAGTCAGGAACTATTTCGGCCAGCAGGGGATAGGTAAGATCTATCTGTGACCCGCTGCCGTATATAGCTCCCTTCTTTACAAAATACCTTTGATGTATTTTTCCTTTTAAGGCAGAAACTTTTCCGGAATAAATCGCAGCATCGGAGGGTTTATCCAGAAGAGTGGCTATCTTCTTCATAGTCTCATAGCATACAGCTATAAAGCAGTTATTTACAAGACCAATGGATTCCGGATCCCTCTGATTGGTGTCTTCCGGAACAGCCCAGTCGCCAAGGTACCAAGTCCGGTAATCTGTCTCAGGCCACGGTTCCAGAAGGCCTTCAGGAGAATATTTTTCCACATAGCCCAGCCACTTTTGCATGACCGGATAATATTTCTCAAGAATGCCGGTATTCCCATAATTTACATATGTTCTCCACGAAGCCGTGATGATAAAACCACACCAGTAAGGGCCTCCTCCGGCAGGATAGGGATTCGGCGCGGTATGCGGCATTCCTCCGTCTTCCCTGATACAGTCAGCCCATGCCTGAAGCCAGTTTTTGTATAAAGGGTCCAAACCGAAGATTGTCTGCGCCGTTTCCGTTGATGCATTTCCGTCACCTCCATAACCCAGCCGCTCAATCTGCGGACAATCAACAAGATAACCTCCCAGGCTCAGGCATCTGAGAGTATAAAAGATCATATCGTGGATCTTGTTCAGATCCGGATCCGAGCATCGGAAAGATGATGCCATATCGTAATCTGTATGAATGAGATGAGCCTTTATCTTTTCCCTGTCCGGCTCAGTTGCAAGGTTGGATATCTTAACATACCTGAATCCATGATAGTTGAACTTGTTGCAGAAGGCTTCATTTCCGCGGCCCGCTGAAACATACCTGTCCTCCTGTCCCTGGCTGACAAATTTCCCTTCTTTGTCGAGGTGGTCACAATACTCCAGTTTTATTACCAGGCCTTCAGGGATGGGAGGGAAGCCTATTTCAAACCATCCTGTCAGTGTCTTGCCCATGTCAGCCATCCAGACCGAATCCGTAAGTCTCGTTACAGATACAGGTGCGAAGGTTTCCATGATCCTGTTGCCTTCCACTGATTGCGGAGCAGCAACACCAACGGGTTCGGATGTGACGGTCACCGGATTCCAGGTGACCTTGTCCAGACTTCCTGAGGAGAGGTCCGCCAGCAACAATGATGCATTAACCAACTCACCCCCGAAATCACCGGCCCTCCAGGTTCCGATTGTGGAATAACCGCTTTTCCTTCCGGTCCATGTTGAGTCTGTGATTAATAGATCATGCCATTTGCCGTTGACAAGCATATCAGCCTGGGCTTTAACAAACGGACATTTTTCGGTAACCCCCGGCAGGCCTTTGCTGTACCAGCCCTGACCAAGCCAGATAACAACATCGTTCCTTCCTTTGCTTAGAAGTGAAGTAATATCATATGTAATCGTCAGTGACCTTTTATTGAACTGCGACATGGCCGGTGCAAGAACATTTTCACCAGCTTTCCTGCCATTAATCCAGACCTCATGGTACCCCAGCGAATTGACATGAAGAAATAACTTATCAGGTATCTCGCTGATTTCGAAAGTTTTCCTTAGTTGTGGACTCGTAACATAATATTCCTCATCGGGCAGCCCGATGTATTTTGCCTGCCAGTCTGACTGGTCAATGAGTCCAATGCTGTAACCTGATACTTCACTCCATCCCGAAGGTTTGTCATTCTGATCCCAGATCCTGACTTTCCAGTAGCATAATGATCTGGAAAAGAGCTTTGTGCCACTATACGGCACCATGAAATTATGTGATGATGCCACTTTCCCCGAATTCCATAGATCTGCATCTTTTTCATTGAGAAGGGACTCCCTGCTTGCAACAAGTATCTGGTATGATGACTGTGCAGTGCCGTTTTCGGAAGATTTTATTTTCCAGCTCAGCAGGGGAGAGGTTGTTTCAAGACCTAACGGATTTGAGAGATTCTCTGCCTGCAGATCATACAGTTTCAAATCATGGTTTATGTTTGAACAACTGCTGAGGATTACTGGAACAAGAAGAATCGTTAAGATGAAAAATGATGAACGGCGCATGGGAGGTTTTTTTGATATTAGTATTAAAGCATTAATATTCAGTTTAATAACTGGATTTTACAGAACCGGGTACTGTAAATTTACCCGTTTTACATGGAAAATTGCATTATAAAAGCAAAAATCAATTATCATAATTGTCGGTTCAAGACTAATTGGAAACAAACTGCGTTATTATGTTTATATTTATCCAACAAAGCAAGACTGAGTACGTATGAACGAAAAATATTCTATTAGTCCGGGCGGGGAGGAATTCCCCTTGCCAGATCATCAGGATTACAGGGAGGAGTTTGAAAAACTGAAAAAGCGGGTAGAGGTTGAACGATCCAAAAACAGGGAAATTGTTGTGGTGATGGGAGTGGGCTTTGTCGGTGCCGTAATGGCTGCGATAGTTGCCGACACTGTTGACCAGGACGGCCAGCCCTCAAAATTTGTCATAGGGATGCAGCGGCCGAGTGTGCGAAGCTTCTGGAAAATACCTTTGCTGAACCGTGGAGTATCTCCCGTCAAGGCTGAAGATCCTGAAGTGGATCCTATGATTGCCCGATGTGTAAGGGATAAGAAAACACTTATAGCCACATATACCTATGATGTTCTTAAGCTTGCTGATGTTGTGGTTGTTGATGTTCAATGCGATTATATTAAGGAGGACCTTGGAGATGTAAGGACAGGACAGACCGACATGGCTGCCCTTGAATCATCACTTCATGTCATTGCCGAACATATTCCTGCCAATGCGCTTGTTCTGATCGAGACCACTGTTGCTCCGGGTACTACCGAGCAGGTTGCATATCCGATCATGAAAAAGGTTTTTAAGAAGAGAGGCATTGAATCGGATCCTCTTCTTGCACATAGTTATGAGAGGGTTATGCCGGGACGCAATTATGTGGCAAGCATCCGTGACTTCTGGAGGGTATGCAGCGGCATCAACGAAGAAGCCAAAAAGAGGGTTGTAAAGTTCCTGACCGAGGTACTGAACACTGAGAAATTTCCGCTCACGGTCATGGACCGGCCGATTGAATCGGAAACAGCAAAGATCGTGGAGAACAGTTACCGGGCAACCATGCTGGCTTTCCTTGATGAATGGAGTCTTTTTGCAGAGCGAAACGGAGTTGATCTTATCAAGGTTATAAAGGCGATCAAGGTTAGACCCACTCACTCGAATATGATCTTTCCAGGACCCGGAATCGGCGGATATTGCCTTCCGAAGGACGGAGGATTAGGACTCTGGGCATATAAGCATATACTTGGTTTTGAGGATGATATATTTAAAATTACCCCTCTGGCCATTGATATAAATGATACAAGGGGCCTTCATGTAGGACAACTTACAAGGGATGCACTCCGGAATATGGGAAAACCCATTGCAGCAGCCAATGTACTGGTGCTTGGAGCGGCTTACAGGGAAGATGTGGGTGACACACGTTACAGTGGATCTGAGATAGTGATCAGAAAGCTTGCTGAAATGGGTGCCGAAATAAAGGTACACGATCCTTATGTCGAACACTGGTGGGAGTTTGAGCAGCAGGATACTTTTCCTGGTGTGGGACAAAGCAAAGCAAGGTTTTTCAGAAACCAGGAAAAACTGAAGGAGATCCGTGTCGAACATGATTTAAACAAAGTTCTCGGGGATGTTGATGCTGTAATTCTGGCAGTTCCGCATAAGAGCTATCTTGATCTTGATCCTGATGATGTCGTCAGGCTTATTGGCAAACCGGCCGCCATAGTAGATTGCTTTGGAATTCTTACCGATGATAAGATAAAGAGATATTTTCAATTAGGGTGCGAGGTGAAAGGTCTTGGCCGCGGACATATACAGAGAATAAAGGAGGAGGTTCGTAAATTGTAAAGCTCAAAT
>CAZTDW010000136.1:0-5136 GCA_964611835.1 uncultured Rikenellaceae bacterium
TTTTGTTTGATGGTGAGACAAATACAGGATGGATAAACGCAAAATCCGGCAAATTCCCTTCAGACGGCTGGAAAATTGAGAATGGAACCCTGATAATAGACCCCGAAGGAAAAAGTGAAACAGGTGGTGGAGATATTGTGACCGTAAAAAAGTTCGGCAATTTTGAACTTTCACTGGAATTCAAATACACTCCCGGAGCAAACAGCGGCATCAAATATTTTGTCGACATAGAAAAAAATAACGGCGATCTTGCATCAATAGGGTGCGAATACCAGATACTCGACGACAGACTGAACGAGGATGCAAAGGCAGGAGTAGCCGGAAACCATAAGCTTGCAGCACTTTATGACCTGATCGCGCCAGAAAATGTCAGGGATAACGGTCCGGGACAGTGGAATAAAGCTGTAATAATTGTAAATGGCAGTAACGTTCAACACCTGCTGAACGGGGTAAAGACTGTGGAATATGAACGAGGGAACCCGGAATGGCGCTCTCTTGTGTCCAATAGCAAGTATAAAAACTTCGCAGGATTCGGTGAGAATCAGGAAGGCAGGTTACTTCTCCAGGATCACGGTCATGAAGTAGTGTTCAGGAATGTTAAGATCAGGGAAATAAAATAGGGTTGAAGGGTTGAAGGGTTGAGAGGTTGAAGGGTTGAAGGGTTGAGAGGTTGAAGGGTTGAAGGGTTGAGAGGTTGAAGGGTTGAGGGGTTGAGAGGTTGAAAGGTTGAGAGGTTGGTTCATAGCTGAAATCAGGGGATTACGAGACTGTATAGCGAGTTGATGCTAAAATGCCGGATCGGTTTTTTTTATTAACTTTGATTCTGAAACTACTCATTCATATGAACTGAAAGATTCTTAATTTGTTGAACATTACAAATAATCATCAAAACAAGATGCCATGAGAAATTTCTTAATACTTTTAATATTATCTGGCTGCTTTGTCATTTCATCCTGCAAGGAAAAAGATTCCGAACGCTTCAGCTTCCTTACGGGTGTAACATGGGTTACCGACAGCCTGATTGCAAACGGACAGGACGCAAGCGAACCCGGAGAACTGCTTGCCGATTTCAAAGGCGAAGCAAAATTCAATGAGGACGGTACGGGGAGTTTTGGGAATTACACCGGCGAGTGGAACTTCAGTAGCAGTGAAACCCAGCTTGTGATCAAATCTAACTCGCTGGCAATACCAGTCATAGCAGATATTAAGGAGCTTACAAGCGTATCGCTCAAGTTGACCGCTGTGCTGCCAAATCAGCAGGATCTCATGAATCCTCATAGAATCAGAATGACATTCAAGGCAAAATGATCCGTTACATCATTACGGCCCTTATCCTGGCAGCTGCATCAACTGTTCACGGTGCCGTTTCAAATGGTGTTGTCAAAGGAAAAATAACCGACAAAAATACCGGTGAACCATTGCCTGGGGTTTATGTAATTTATGGCAAAAACCTCGGAACAACCAGCGATGAAAATGGTTTCTATCTGGTTTCCAGCCGGGCGGAAAAACTTCCGTTGATATTTCAGCTTATCGGCTACGAGTCGGTGACCAGAGAAATCTCTTTTTCACGGGGAGATACAATCACCCTTGATATCAACCTTGAAATGAAAGTAACTGAGATCGACCAGATTGTGGTAAGCGCCGGAAAACATGAACAGAAGATAGCTGAGATAACCGTATCAATGGATGTTATCAGGCCTGCCTTTATTTCAGCCAGTCATATTACTGACGCACAGGAGATCCTTAATAAAACTCCGGGCATTGAAGTCATGGATGGACAGGCATCGGTAAGGGGCGGCAGCGGATTCAGCTATGGCGCTGGCAGCAGGGTTATGGCACTTATCGACGGACTTCCAATGCTGTCAGCAGATGCCGGCAACATAAAGTGGCAGTTCCTGCCTCTTGAGAACATAAGTCAGGTTGAAATAATCAAGGGTGCTTCATCGGTCCTCTATGGTTCATCAGCCCTCAATGGAATAATAAATTTCCGTCAGCAGGATGCTTCCAACATACCTGAAACCAGGTTTTATGCTGAGACAGGTATTTACGGCAACCCAAAAAACAAAAACTGGAAATGGTGGGATTCTCCGAGATTTTCATCAGCCGCTTCACTCTCCCACCTGAGGAAATTCGGAAATACAAGCCTTGGTATCAGTACATCGCTCCTTTACGATAACGGCTACAGACGTCTTAACGATGAAAAGCTTGCTCGGGTAGGCATCAGGTTAAAACATACCAGCGCTAAAGTGGAAGGACTGAGTTACGGGGTAAACCTGAATTCGGGATTTACTGAGAAACAGGATTTTGTTCTATGGGAGGACGGATATACAGGTGCCCTTAAGCAAAGTGAATCAACAGCCGTATTGCTTCATGGAGATTTCCTAACCATCGATCCGTATGTTTCTTACGGCAGAACAGACCGTGCCCGCCACGACCTTAAGGTCAGAATGCAATCCACCAGGAACAGGTTTCCCGACAGTGAGAAGAACAACAGTGATGCCATCTCCCTGTACTCTGAATACCAGACCTCCAAAAAAATGGGGAAAAGAGCAGTCATTACCGTTGGGATCAGCGAATCCTATGGCAGAATAAGCTCGAATTTCTATGGAGACCATACAAGCCTGAACCTGGCAGGATACACCCAGGCTGAATATAAACCGGTAAGCCGCCTTAAGACAACTGCAGGCTTAAGGCTGGAGAAACATTTTCTCGACAGGGATGAAGATAAACTGGTCCCGGTCTTCCGCACGGGGCTGAACTTCCAGGCAGCCGGTTTTACATTTATAAGAATGTCATTCGGGCAGGGCTACCGCTTTCCATCAATCGCGGAAAAATATGCATCGACAACCCTTGGCTCAGTAAGGATTTTTCCGAATCCGGACGTACAATCCGAAACAGGCTGGAACTCCGAAATAGGGATCAAACAGGGATTAAAACTTGGGAATATCAATGGTCAGGTTGACTTCGCCGCTTTCCTTACAAGGAACAACAGGCTTATTGAGTATGTTTTCTCCATTTACCCCGATCCCGTAACCGGAATTCCGGATTTCGGCTTTATGGCAACTAATGTCGAACAATCAAGAATCCTGGGATTTGAAATCGAATTCCTGCTGAATATGATCACCGGGATGGTCAATACTGCCTTAACCGGAGGCTACACGTTTGTATCCCCGGTCGAATACAATGAAAACACTAATGAAGCAACCGGTGTTTACCTGAAATACCGGAGAAAACATTCTGCAAGCCTGAATGTATCAACTTCATGGAAAAAATATGATATCGGATTAAGTCTTTTTGCAAAATCAAAAATACTTGACATTGATGATGTTTTTCTTAACGTTATGACAAGGGAGACAATCCTGCCAGGTTTTTATGACTACTGGCAGCAGAACAACAAAGGATATGTTTCGCTTGACGGAAGCCTCGGGTACAGGGTAACCGGGCACCTTAACATTTCTTTTGTTGTTAAAAACTTCACCAACACGGAATATACGGGCCGCCCCGGAGATATCCAGCCTCACAGGAATTTCAGTTTAAGATTGTCGGGGAACTACTGATAAATTATTTTTTATTTTAACTTTAATGCCTCTGTCCAATAGTGATTCTATAATCAAGTCCTGTTGCTCAGGGAGAAAATAATTATTATCCTCTCAAGGATATAAAATGCATCCTGATTTTAAAAATGATCCCAAAAGCATGAAAAATATTTACCGGCTTAAGATCGGCCTGTTCGGAATCGGTCTTGATGCTTACTGGCCCCAGTTCAAAGGTCTTAAGGAAAGGCTGGAAAGCTATCTGGCAGAAGTTGAATACGGACTTCGGAAATTTGATGGTGACATAATTAACCTCGGATTGATTGATAATCCCGAAGATGCACTGCGGGCCGGTCATGATTTCAGAAAAGCGGATGTTGATATCATCTTCCTTTATGTCACCACCTATGCCCTGTCATCAACCGTACTACCTGTGGTCAGAAGGGCAAAAGTGCCGGTAATAATTCTGAATCTGTCGCCCGAAAAGGCTATCGATTACGCTGCCTTTAACAAGCTCAGTGATCGCACAAAAATGACCGGAGAATGGCTGGCTAATGTGTCTGCATGCCCTGTTCCGGAAATAGCAAACGTGTTTCGCAGGTCGGGTATAAGATTTCACCAGGTAACGGGAGTTCTTCACGGTGATGAGGATGTATGGAAAGAAATAGGGGAATGGGTTGAAGCAGCTTCCGTGGCAAACACTATGGCCCATAACAGGCTGGGTTGCATGGGACACTATTATGGAGGCATGCTTGATGTTTACACTGACCTTACGCTTCAGCTTGCCACTTTTGGAGGTCATATCGAAATGCTCGAAACTGATGAGCTTGCTGCATTGCGGAAAGAAGTTACTGACAGTGAAATCAATGAGAGAGTCGGTTTATTTCACGGTGAGTTCGATATCGACAAGGGATGCTCTGAGGAAGATCTGAGAAACGCAGCATGCACTTCCATAGCCCTGGAAAAGATGGTTCAATCCCATGATCTTGGTTCCCTGGCCTATTTTTACAGCGGATCAGGCATCAGGGAAAATGAAGACTCGATCAGCACTATAATTCTTGCAAATTCATTGCTCACCTCCCGGGGTATTCCCGTTGCCGGGGAGTATGAAATTAAAAACGTTCAGGCAATGAAGATTATGGATTGCTTCGGAGCAGGAGGCTCATTCACGGAATTCTATGCCCTGGATTTCAATGACGATGTAGTCCTGATGGGACATGACGGCCCTGGACACATTGCAATTGCCCAGGGTAAAACCAAGGTAAAACCCCTTGATGTCTATCATGGAAAGGTAGGAAGAGGGCTTTCAGTAGAAATGTCAGTTAAGCATGGAGAAATAACCCTCCTCTCAGTTGTTGAAAATCGCGGAGGTAAACTCAAGCTCCTGGTTGCTGAAGGAGAGTCAGTTCCCGGTCCGATACTCGAGATCGGAAATACAAACAGCAGATACAGGTTCCCGTCAGGAGTGAAGAATTTCGTCAACAGCTGGAACAGTCACGGACCTGCCCATCATTGCGCATCAGGAATCGGACATATAGCTTCAAAAATTGAAAAGCTGGGACAACTCCTGGGAATTGAGGTGGTAAAGGTATGCTGAGGGTAG
>CAZTDW010000136.1:5236-10347 GCA_964611835.1 uncultured Rikenellaceae bacterium
AGAAAAATCGAAAATGGGCTAAACCGCGAATCTACGTACAATTATCTGGTTAGTAATGCATTATAAACATATTTTATCAATAATATTAGACACGCCAAACAATGAAATTACAATCTGTTAACCTGGTTATCCTTCTTCTTTCAGGGACCCTTATGAGTCTTAATTCATGCAGAAAAGACACTGTTAATGAAATAACAATCAACGACTTTGCTTCTCTTTCAAAAGAATTCAGGGAGCCTGCGGCAGAATATACAACAGCACCTTTTTTTGTCTGGAACTACAAGATCACCAGGGAAGAGATCGACAGATATCTGGATGAATTCAATAAGCAGGGCAGCAGGCAAGTGTTCATTCATCCACGGCCCGGATTGGTAACGGAGTACCTTTCCGATGAATGGTTTGAACTCTACCGGTACGCGGTCGACAAAGCCAAAGAGCTTGGAATGAAAGTCTGGATCTATGATGAAAACTCATACCCCAGTGGTTTTGCCGGTGGACATGTACCCGACCGGATGCCTGAATCATTTAATCAGGGACAGGGGCTGACCATGACAAAGTGCACCAGCCTTCCCGATACAGCCGACAGGTTTTTCCTGTGCCTGAAAGAGGAATCGGGTCAGATCAAAAATATAACCTCCGCACTGAGTGAAGAAAAGGGCAAAACCGGCAATTATATGCTTTTCAGCAAAACTTACAACAGAAAAAGCGACTGGTATGGTGGCTTTTCCTATGTAGATCTTTTATATCCGGGTGTGACGGAGAAATTTCTCGAAATTACAATGCCGGGGTATAAAAAACACCTGGGCGATGAGTTCGGGGGCATTGTTCCTGGGATCTTCACCGATGAGCCTCAGATTGAATCCCCCGGTGGTATAAGATGGACACCTGACCTGTTCGATGTGTTTGAAAAACAGTGGAATTATGATCTTACAACTAATCTGCCATCGCTTTTTGAAGAAACAGGAGACTGGAAAAAGGTGCGGCACAATTATACACAGACTCTTCTGAACCTTTTCATTGACCGCTGGGCAAAACCGTACTTCAGGTATTGCGAAAAGAACAACCTGAAATTCACCGGACATTACTGGGAACATGAATGGCCGAATATGAATAACGGCGGTGATAATATGGCAATGTATGCATGGCATCAGGTTCCTGCTATTGATATGCTTTTCAATCAGTGGAACGATTCAACACCGAGGGCTCAGTTCGGTAACGTCAGATCGGTAAAAGAGCTGGCGAGCGCTGCAAACCAGACCGGCAGGCAAAGGAAGCTTAGCGAGACTTACGGAGGAGCCGGCTGGGAGCTCACCTTCGCCGACATGAAAAGACTTGGAGACTGGGAATATGTACTGGGAGTTAATTTCATGAACCAGCATCTTTCCCATATAACACTGGCAGGTGCCAGAAAGTACGACTATCCGCCCACTTTCACCTATCATGAACCATGGTGGGAAAACTATAAGTTCATTAATGACCACTTTGCCAGATTATCCCTTGCTCTGTCATCCGGCGAACAGTTAAATGAAATCCTGGTCCTTGAGCCTACAACATCTGCCTGGCTCTATGACTCCTATGCCAATAAAAATCCCAAAATGGGAGAAATCGGACAATCATTCCAGACATTTATAACAAGACTTGAAAAGGAACAGGTTGAATACGACCTTGGATCAGAAAATATAATTAAGAATCTCGGTTCGGTCAAAAAATCAAAACTGGTTGTCGGGTATCGCAGTTATTCAGTTGTCGTGATCCCCCCGATGACGGAAAACCTGGATCTGTCAACTTTAAGGATACTGAGTGAATATGTCTCACAAGGAGGTAAGCTGGTAGCTTTCTCGGTTCCGACCCTTGTTGACGGATCATTAAGTGATGAACTCACAGCATTCTTCTCTCAGGCAGGAAAAATATCCATCGAGAAAGCCCTCGACCAGGAGATAATCAATACACATTTTTCAGACCCTGAATTAGCTTTCCTGAATGTTAAGGGCGGCAATCTGTATCATCAGAGAAGGATCCTTGCTGACGGGCAACTTGTCTTCCTGACAAACTCGAGCCTTGAAGAACCGGCTACCGGCTCATTAAAAATCAAGGGCGCAGCCGCTATCGGATTCAATACCCTTTCGGGTGAAATATCGGGATATCCTTACACGGAAGATGGCGGACAGATAAGACTCTCATTTGATCTTCCTCCTGCAGGCAGCCTCCTTCTTTTTGTATCAGTCATGAAGCCCGACGGCTTCTCTGCACCGGCAACGACTGGAAACTTTGAAATTGTCGCGTCAGATTCACAAATGAAGATCATCAGGGAAGAAAATAATGCTTACCCTATAGAGTTCTGTGACATCATTGCCGGCGGCGAAACTGCGGAAGATCTAAACACCTACGATGCAGCGGATAAAATATTCAGGCTCCATGGTTTCAAAAATGGCAATCCATGGAACACTTCAGTTCAGTTCAAAACAAATATCATTGACAGGGATACTTTTGGAATTTCTTCAGGATTCAAGGCAACTTACCGGTTCAATGTAAAAGGGCAATTTGATTTTTCTTCAGTAATGGCTGTCATTGAAAGACCTTACCTGTGGAAAGCTGAAGTCAATGGCACAGAAATAACTCCTGAAGAAGGCCGGTGGTGGCTTGACAGGTCCTTTGCTGTTTTCAGAATAGGTTCTTTGATCAGACAGGGTGAGAATACCATAACTCTGTCGACTCATCCGATGAAAGTTCATGCCGAGATTGAACCCGTCTACCTGACGGGGGATTTCTCTGTCAGACCCGGACCAAAGGGATGGTTCCTTGAAGCTCCTGTTAATAATTTAACAGCAGGAAGCTGGAAAGATCAGGGATTGCCATTTTATTCATGGGGAATAACTTACAGGAAAGAATATAACATAGTAAAGCCCGCCGGGAAATATTTTGTTGCCCCCGGCAAATGGAACGGAACAGTAGCTGAAGTTAAAGTCAATGGAATAAATGCCCCTTTAATAGCTTTTCCTCCTTACAGATCAGATATTTCAGACCTTCTTAAACCCGGCATCAATGTCATTGATGTAAAAGTGATCGGAAGCCTCAAGAATCTTCTCGGACCACATTTCAATGACCCTGCTCCCGGGCTGGCTTCACCATGGCACTGGAGAAATGTTAAATCCTATCCTCCAGGGAATGAATTCCAGCTTATAGATTATGGCCTGATGGAGGACTTTATATTATTGCATAACAAATAGGTGACGGGCGACAGGCAACGGGCTACAGGGGACGGGCGACGGGCAACGGACAGCGGGCGACCGGGGACTGGAAACAGGGCTATAATCAGAATCAATTATATGTTGTTTTTATTTGACCGGTGCCTGATAAGCATCGTCAACATTGCACATATTTTATGACATATTTCTTCAAATCTGTCGTACTGGGACAAAGTTATGAACCCTATATCTTTAGATACTATTAGCTGGGTTCTTAACTCAGCTACTGATCCTCGTGCAATATAGAAATGTCTTATACTTTGTCTATCAGTGTCTAGATCATCCCCTTCTGTTATATTTGAAGGTATTGAAACTGAAGATCGTCTCATTTGATCACGTAGACCGAAATCATTTAGGAAGTTCCTGTTTTCAGTAATTCTGTAAATGTCAACAGCAAGGTTTTTGGATTCCTGCCAAACCTTTAAATTCTTAAAATTTCCCATAATGCAGCACTTTAAGTTATTAGACATATTTAATTCCAATTCTAATTTAGGAATAATATCCATATGCCCTATAGTTTTTCTCTTTTTCATTGGCCTGTCACCAGTAACCTGTAGCCCGTCGCCCGTTGCCTGACGCCTGACGCCTTAATCCGTCAATTATATTTTCGAACACCTGTCGGAATACCTTCCAAATGACTTAATATCAATATCCTATTTTAGAATTATTTGCATAATTCAAATATTTTCCTACATTTGCCGTGCTTTTACTATTTAAACAATATTACTAAATCACATTAGAAATCAAGGAAATAACAGCTGTATTAATAAAAAATCCCTGTTTTTCCCAGTTTTAAACTTAAAAATGATCCTATGAGAAAAATTTTAACCCTTATTTCTGCAACATTTTTCACCGGTTCCCTTTTTGCCGGTGGACTGGTGACCAACACCAACCAGAGTGCCTCCTGGGTCCGTATGCCATCCCGGAATGCGTCAACTGAAATTGATGCAACATATTACAATCCGGCAGGATTAATTAAACTGGATAATGGATTCCATTTTTCGCTTAACAACCAGACAATCTTTCAAACACGAACGGTTGAAAGTACATACCCATATCTGAATTCAGGGACTTATGAAGGTAAAGTAACAGCTCCTGTCTTCCCATCAATTTATGCAGTCTTTAAAATTAATAAATTTGCAATTTCTGCAGGATTTGTTCCTGTTGGCGGTGGAGGTGGAGCGACTTATGAAAAAGGCCTCCCATCATTTGAAATGGGACAATCTGACCTGGTACCATCACTGAGTGCATCAATGGGAGCAACAGCATACAATATGGATGTGTATTTTAAAGGCAGCTCAATCTTCTTTGGATACCAGGCTGCCGTTTCATATCAGATAACAGACTGGATATCAGCATCTGTCGGAGCCCGATATGTAAGTGCCAAAAACACATACGAAGGCTACCTGAAAAATGTCCAGGTTAATACAGCTATGGGATGGATGCCTGCATCCAACATAATGGCTGGTATTGCGGGCCAGGCGACAACTGCTGCAGGAAGTACTACTGCTCTTGTTAATGCCGGAGCTGGTGCATATACGCTATTACAGGCTGAACAGGCAACCATCATTACTAATACTCAGAGGCTGCAACTTGAAGGAGCCCTTGCAGGATTCGGATCTCCCACCACGGTCACAATCGCTCAGGCGGATGCTGTGTTTAAAGGTGCTGCTGTAGTATTTAACAATAAAGCAACACTTCTATCAGATCAGGAAG
Organism: uncultured Rikenellaceae bacterium; assembly: GCA_964611835.1. Lineage (GTDB taxonomy): Bacteria > Bacteroidota > Bacteroidia > Bacteroidales > VadinHA17 > LD21. Next base: position 10,198 of record CAZTDW010000136.1, read on the forward strand.
TTGAAGCAGAACAGACCGGATCGGGAATAGCCCCTTTTATCAGTGTAAATATCTCACCGTCTGAGAACCTCAACATTGCCATTAAATATGAAATGGCCACGAAGCTCGAGCTTGAGAACAAAACAGCAAAAGACCTTACAACCGGGTTCC
>CAZTDW010000136.1:10357-11106 GCA_964611835.1 uncultured Rikenellaceae bacterium
CACCAATAACAAGATTCCCAAATGGAGCAAAAATCAGAAATGACATGCCTGCGATGCTGGCTGTCGGAGCAGAATTGAAAGTGTCAAAGCTCAAAATAAACGCTGGCGGTAACTACTATTTTGACAAGTCAGCTGATTACGGACATTATGTAGACGCTACTCCGGCGAATTCAACAGACTATCTTGTCCCAATAAGTAACAGTGAAATAATTGATCAAAACGGAATGTCACTGCAGGCAGGTGCTGAACTCGGTTTGTCAGAGAAAATCCTGGTAAGTGCAGGTTATGTGTATGCAAATAAAGGTGTAAATAGTCTTTACCAGAGTGACCTGACATACGGATTGGCAACTCATACATTCGGGGCAGGTGGCGCATATTCAATAACTGATAATATTAAAGTCAATCTTGGTGCGTCTTTTACCAAGTATATGGATGACAGCAAAACTGTTAACCACTATCTTGGTGGTATAGATCTGCAACCAAAAGAAACCTATAAGAAAAAAGCCCTCGTCCTTGGGATTGGCCTTGATCTTAGTTTCTAAGGAAAAAATAAATTTCTTTAAGGGTGCAACTGATAAGGGCACCCTTTTTTTATTTTTCAACCTGGGTTTTTTGATGCAAATCAGCTTTTTTCAGTAAGAATTTCGGTAATTTACATGGCAATTCAGAGTAGCAAAACCAACCGAAATGACCCTGACAAAGATTTTTGTGATACTGGCACCCTTTCTGCTGATGGCCGGGTGCAGGAA
>CAZTDW010000137.1:0-10962 GCA_964611835.1 uncultured Rikenellaceae bacterium
TCCTACTGCTTCTTTTACATCTGTAATTTTTTGAGAGCCAAAATAGGCGGCTCTATGGGTATTTAAGTTACCCCCATCGGCATGTTCGGTAAAGACATATCCTGCCTGGTAGCCTCCGGGTACAAGCATTAGGCGTGGAACAACATCCTGATTTGTTCCTATATTCAATGAGAATTTATTAAACCGGACCATACCTGGTTTATAGTGCGATGCGGAAATATCGATCCAGTCTCCTCCTCCATCAGGCTGATAGGGAATTGTAATCATAGGATGGTCAAGATAACTGTCCAGGTTAATAAATAGCATATTTTCTCTGGTACTTATCTGCATTGAAGATATCCCCGGTGAATGATAAATAAAGGCTGAGACTGATCCCTGCCCAAATCTTACGCCCTGTTTATCTACCCAATATTCATCCGAACGCAGATGATTGTCAATCTTGCGATTCTTAAGATATATCTCTGAAGGTGAAGGAGCAAAACTTGCTACCATGGCCTCCCTGTAAACAGTAACATGATCCAGGTAGGTACTATTTACAATGACATCCAATCTTGGACGATTATTACTAATTATAAATGTTACCTCAATTGAAATTTTATTTTCTACCTCGCCGTGTAAAAACAATGTGCTGTCATTTATCTTGTCTGTGAGTTTCCAGGCTGCAGCCATACCAGGCTGGTCTTCAGAGAATTCACATAAGTAGTAGATATCTGATATGATAGGCTGACCTTCCCCGTTTTCAACCCGGATAGTACCCTCAGGGCTTATTTTTAAAACATACCATTGATTCCCCAATATCTGAGGTTTAAGCAGGGATGATTCTTCTGCCGGGTAAACAAGATCTGTTTCCGGGATGTAGGAGATCTGTTGTCTGGCAGTACCAAAACCAGACAAAATCTGAATTAGTAAAAAAACTGCGAATGCAGCCAAGATGATCAACAGTATTTTAGCAGGGGACAAGAAAAGCAATCCCCTTGATCTTTCTTTATTCTTAAGAATCATGTTTCTCCTGTTTGTAAAAGGCTCTTAATTTGAATCTCCTCCCAAAAATCTGGTGGGCCAGTTGCCCTCTCGCCTATGACAGAATATTATCATAGAGCTTTTTATATGCCTCAGCCATGGATTCAATTGAAAAATTATCCAATGCATATTTCTGAGCTCGTTCAATCATTTCTTGATGTTTGTCTTTCACAATAAGCTCGATGGCCAGGGCCAGCTTTGACACCAGCATTTCCACGGTACCATTGTATACAAGACCGTTGACTCCATCATGAATAAAATTATCCGAATTTGCCCCTTCAGAAACTATGCAAAGACATTTTGACAACATTGCCTCAAACAAAGCATTCGGGCAGCTCTCATAAACTGAGGATAAGATAAATATATTAAACTTCCTGTAAAACAATTCTATATGAGGCTGAGCGTCTAGAACCGTAACAACTTCCATTAGCCCTTGTGCCTGCACATAATCATTGTTCTCAACAGCCTTATCCTGACTCATATCCCCAATAAGAAAGAAATGAAGAGGGTGTCGTTCATGAAGCTGTTTAATTGCTTCGAGTATCTGAATCTGGTTTTTCTGGGTGTTCTGCCGTCCAGCAGTCCCAATAATGACCTTGCCGGTGATGGGGGCACCTATATCAGATAGAAATTTCGTTCCGTCAAAACCGTTATAAATGTTAATAGTCCGGTCGTTATACCTTTTCCCTACAAGGTTCAGGTACTGGGCCATTACCTTGAGACTATTAGTAGTAACAAATGACCGTCTGACAAGCAGTCTCTCAAAAAACAAATAGAATCCTGAAGCATCCTGCAGGTCATTTCTGATTGAATAGACTATTCGTCCGGTATACTTTGCCGGAGCCAGCATTCGGACCCAAAAGCCATTATGAAATAATAATGTATGAATAATGTCATAGTCATTTTGTCGAAGTACTCTTCTGAGATACAGTCCATTGATAAGATTGCGCACCAACCGGTTTGTTCCTGTTGACTTGTTGATAAGTACCTTTATCGGTAGATCGAGAACCTCCCTGTAAAAAATTTCCGTACTGGCATAGAGAACCAGGGTGATCCTATAACCGTAACCATTCAACATCCTGATCAGGTTAATAGTCTGACGCTCAGCACCTCCCTGGGGCAGGTGAGAGAGAACGAAACATATACTTGTATTGGGCTCCTTCTCCATCCTTTAGTTCTTAATTGTCAGCCTCTTAACTTAATAAATCCCGCTCCGGAATTTTTCCCAGATAAAACCTTTCAACTGACCGGAACAGTCTTCAGATCTGATAAACCTGTAAAATCCTGTAGCTGGTAATATTGTGGCCAATTCCGACCCTCATGCCAGTCGAGGTTCGCATCCCAGTAGCCCGGACATTGCACCAAAGCTTTATCTACAAAGCAATAGCTGATCTCACAAATCATCGGTTCTCTGTTCTGGTCATAGATAAAATCATATGCCATAGTTTCAAAATTCATTTCCCTAGATACTTCAAGGGCTATCCTGATGCAGCGGAGATCAATCTGAACCGGATTAAAGTCAAGCAACCCGCTGCCTGATGCTCTAAAATCATTCTCTCTGACAAACCGTCTGAATGCAAAAGCCCTTCCTCCAATAATCGTAACACGGGTATCATACTCATTTCCCGGAAGAAATTTCTGAAATAGAAGTGCGTCCTTCTGAATCTGCCACTCTTCATAGGGGTTACTACGGTGAATTGCTCCGACCCGAATCAAGAGATCCCTGACCCTCAAATATGCATATTTAGATATTCCCAGTTTTTTTACTGAGCTAAGGTTAGATCCGCCAGGTAATTTCCCAAATTTCACACCTTTCGAGTAAACCATTTTCAGAATTCGAACTCCCTCCTTCTTTGAACTGACTTTGACTACATTGCTCGAACTTGCTCCTTTATAAAGCTTTGCGACAACCGGAAATTTGCACGAATCGAGAAATCTGACTGCGGGTTCAAAATTCCAGAAGACATTGGTTTCAACAACCGGGAATCCCTTACTCTTAAGTAAATAATACTCACGCACTTTATTCTCATAAGGCCAGAAGGTATCATAACCAGGGGAGCATTTCAAATTAAAAATCTTGACAGCGATATGATAAACCGAATCATATAGCATAAGATCGGTATCTCCCTGTGAATGCCTGAACCATAAATGAGTGCAATCTGCAAGATCTTCAAGAAAACTGTCAGAATTTGGATCAACCAGACAATAAGGAAGTCCGTTATGATCCAGAATCTCCCTGAACTTTTCGCTGTAGTTAGGGAACAATCGGTTATCCGAGTTTAAAAGAAGACCTATTTTCATACGACTTTTTTTAAAAATTCGGGAATATGCGGATGTAATACAAAGTTTACCAGTCTCCTGTAGCGTGCCCTCTTTCTTAACAGTCGGGCAATTTTTGCTTTATAGTCCTCCTCCGATTTAATTGGGCACAGAGTCATGTACTTATCCAGTAAAGTAAAAGGAAGTCTAAGGACATAATTACCGAAAAAAATGAATCTCTGGATTCTGTATTCGAGCGTCGACATATCAACAAGAATCCCCCATGATATTCTATTCCAGATCATTGTGTGTTTATTGTATGTTGACTGAGCGACTCCCTCTTTATTGAAATAAGTGGGAATATTATTCAAATCAGGCATTATAAAATTCCCAAGGTTATATGCAATAATTCCTGACTTATACCTTTCAACTGGTTGGGGTGCATGGGCATGACTTCCAATCACAATATCTACCCCGTTTTCGACTAGAGTCCTGGCATACTGAATTTCCCATAATTCAGGATATGATGATTCCTCGGTCCCCCAGTGAATATATACCACAATCCTCTGCACCGAGTCTCTTACAGTTTTTACCTTATCGATTAGCTTATCTATATCCAGTGAGGCCAGCCTGACCATCCCGGCCATATCCTTCAAAGGGGATGTAGAATCACAAACTACGGCGAAGAAGGCAACTGAAATATCCTGAAGCTTGGTAATCAATGGATTATGGGTACCGTCACCATACCTGTCATAACCGAATGAACTAACTCCAAGCTTATCCAGTTCAGCAAGCGAAGACTGAAATCCTGCATCGCCATAATCAAGAATGTGGTTATTGGCCAGGCTCACTGAAAAGAGATTACGGCCAAAGATTTTGCCAAGGTAGTTCTCGCGGACACTAAGATTAATTTTCCCTTCCTGTGGTTGGCCTGCACTAACTATAGGGCACTCCAGATTTATTACAGTCTTGGTTTTGTTCCGGAACCTGTAGGGTTTGTAAGGAACTACATCACCAAGGAAAAGTATTAGATTATCCTTCAACATTGTTTGTTTTCTGTAATAAGGGACTGACTATTATCTCATTCGCATGCCTCGCCGAAAAGTCAGTGTTTCACTTCCCAGGTTTCTGTATGAATTCTATCATTCTTTCAGCCTGATACCGGTAGTTAAAAATAGTTTCAGTTAACCCTTTCCCTTTTTCTCCTACTGATATGGCAAACTCGTAATTATTAAGAACATCTGCTAATCTCCTGGCGAATTCCAAAGCATTTCCAGGTTCTGTTAAGAAGGCATGCTCATTGTCCTTGAGAAAATACGGAATCTCTCCTACCCTGGTAACAACCACCGGCTTACCTGATGATAAATATTCAGTCAGCTTTGAAGGGAAACCGGCATCGGCAACAATACTTCTGGGGCGGGCTAAAGCCAATACTTTTGCATGACATATATAAGCCGGAACATCCATCCTGCCCAATTGTCCCAAAAAAACCACCCGGTTGGTCAAACCCAGGTCAGCCACTCTTTTTTTTATTGCAATCTCTTCTTCAGGGATATCCCCCTTGCCAATTAAAACAAGCTTGATCTCCGGAAAACTGCTGGAAAGATGATTAAAACTATCTACCAGAATATCAACACCGTCCTTCTGTATGGTAAGGCTCCCACAGTATAATATATAATCATAGGAAAGCGGTGATACAGTAATACTTCGGAAGCGTCCGGTGTCGACTGTGCTGGGCACGAGAAGTAGTTTCTCATTTCCTACTCCCCTCTGCAGATAAAAGTTTATCAGGTAATTGGAAATACAGAAAATGCCGTCACACAACCTGGTTCCAAAATATGATTTTATTTCACCTGATTGAGTTTGAATTTTCCCCTTGCATTCACGCAGAGGGTGTTCGCTGTGTTCGTGGATTATCTTCGACTTGATATTCCGGCCCAGAAAATAGACAAAAAGCTGAACCAGCAGCCTGTTGGTCCAAAGGTTAATGGCAAGGACTGAATAATCGTTGCTTAATTTTCTAATAATAGAAATTGTCCTGAAGTATTTGGCAAGCTTGACAAACCTCCTTTTAAGAAATGAATTACTGCGCCTGGTTTGGTTAAAGGGGTAATAATAATCTATATCTTGAAATGTTCCGATATTATTTTCCATGTAATCATTCCTGAAGCAGATTACAATTGCTTTTATTCCCAACTCACTGTATCCCTTGGCAAATGTGTGGACCCGGTTTGTTGCAGCATTTCCATCAGGGAATGTAAAGGTATCACCGAATATTATGATTGCGTCTTTCTTAACCATTGCTAAATAACCATTCCCTTTATTCAAATTCTTTTTCAAATCTGGTCATTACATTCTTATAAACTCAAAAACAAGATTTTATTATCATGAATTTCTCCCACCATCATCGGTAGCATTTAAAATAGCACTCCTGAACTGCTTGCGAACTGTACCCGAATCAAATCTGTTCAGCGCCATATTGACTGCGGTCTCTCCGAGTAATTGCCTGTAATTCTTATCTTCAATCATCAGTATGATGGCCTCTTTCAGTAATTCCATATTTCTCCTCGTGACGCAATGACCGCACTCATTCTGAACGAAAAACCGCGTAACTGCTGTCTCATCAGCTGAATAGACAAGGATTGGGGTGCCGGAAATCATATATTCGGAAGCTTTTGTCGGCATTGAATATTTCAAGAATCTTACAGCCTCGGGATCAAAATCATTTGCAAGCAATAAAATATCTGCGTGCCCAAAAATCATTGGTATCTGGTCATAGGCAACCGCCGGATTGATTCTTACACATCTGTACTTTTTCAAAGAATCAATTATCAGGTTTTCCTGCATGGAAGTCTGAATGTGTAATCTAATCCCATCGTTTTTCTTGATCTTGTTAATCTCATCAATTACTTCAGCCACATCAAGAAGAGAATCAGAGATCCCAATCCCAATTCTGCCCGAGTACAAGATTGTGACGTCGTGTTCATCAATCGAGTAGTCTTTTTTTCGGTAGGGTAACCATAAGCTTGTAACAATTGGATTATGAAATGATGTGAAATTCAACCCATATCTCCTTTTGTACTCCTCACTCATAGCTTCACTAATGCTTAGTAATACTTTCGCCCTGGCGAATAACCCTCTCAACTCTCTGTTAATTACAAACCTCCATATCCATTCCGGAAAGTATTTTTTTCCCAGTGTGCTCGGCCAGTCATCCATTATGTGAATAACTACCGGGATTTTTAAAATCGTCTGAAGTTTTGTGACAATCCTTATCTCTTCGAGTGATGAGAGTTGAGAATACAGGATATCTGGATTATAGTCCTTAACCCATTGCATGAAAGTGGGCCCCGGAGCAAATTTCTTCCTGTAATGTACCAGCCCGGTAGAAAAGAGTACTTTATCATATAACATCCTCAGCTTTGACCTGGATCTCATTAACGTATTACCTTTGGAAGATTCCCTGCCCGTTGGTTCAAGGACACCCGAAAACTCCGGGCTACTTCTTCTTTTAAGATTAAAGGGAAATCGTAGTTTAAAATCACTCGATCCCAGCTGATAATAGGTGTCACAAACATCATAAGCAGGCGAAATAATAAAGCTGGCAGCATCAGCTATTTTTTTCTTGTCCCATCCAGAAAAAAGATTAGAAAGAGTAATGCCGCTTCCACTGTTTCTATGAAAGTACTGACCACTTATCAATATCTTGGGGTAAAAATTCATTCAATCACTAATCAGGTAATATTATCTATATTAATTTCTCACCAAAATCGCAATAAGGTAGGTAATACTAACCTGCCACTTTGGATTTCCCGAGAATGGCTCTGTAAATTTCCAGGGTTTTATTTCTTATCATCTCGGGATTGTGCCTGTTAAATGCTCTTTCTCTTGCATTATTCCCAATGGTTTTCGCTAAAGTGTAATTACGGATCAGACCAGATAATGAGGCTGCCAATGATAAGGCTTCACCTTCCTGAACCAGCAGGCCGTCTATTCCGTCATCGATCAATGATCCTGTACCTCCTGAGTTGGTTGCGATGACTGGCATCCCTAAAGCCATAGCCTCGCAGATACTGTTGGAACTATTCTCCATATATGATGGATGCACGTAAAAATTTGAAGATAAAAGTTCTTTTATTAATTCTTCAGTGCCAACTTTCCCAATGAAACTCACTTTTCTTAAACAATCATCATCCTTGTATCTCTTGTGCAAGATCCGGACTACTTCCTCATTTTCTTTTACACCACAGACTATAAACTCAATATCTGGAAATCCATAACTAGTCAGAGTCTTCGAAGTTTCGAAAAGCAAATCAATGCCTTTATATGTTACCCCTTTAAGAATAGATATGCACTTAATGTTTTTAGTCAATGAGGCATTCCACCTGTTCTCCAAGAATTCTTTTCTTATAAATTCTTCACAATGGAAATAAACTGAATCAGGGGACATGAGAGCAATGACCTTTTTGTCAAATTCAGTGCGTCCGATAAAAAATTTGCTAGACTTCATTATTAATAACTCTCTTTCGCCTTTCTTCCTGAATACAGGATACTCGTTATAGACTCCACTCCTGTATAAAATTTTCCTGAAAGTCAGTGATTTTTTTTGTTCACTGCGGTTTATGCCGCTAAACCATTTCTCCGATACAGCAATGACACTTCCCTGGAAATGAATAACGACAGGTATATCAACAATGGAACTGACTAACCCGAACTGGTTTTCTGTACCAAACACCTGAATTATATCAGGCTTGAAGTCATCAATCGCCATTCTCAGATAATCCAATACCCTCGCTTCCTCAAATCCGGTGGTCCTTTTTCTAAGTAACAGGAATTTTGAAGGCTTAGGTGGATTATATGGCAATCCATATAAGGTTACAGAGCCATTTATGTGACGCCTGAAATCCGATTCTGACACAGGAACCGCCAATGCGTAACTGATTGATCCCATCTGATCAATTTCACCCAGTAATGCATCAACCCATGGGAAATTAGTCCTGGGGTGATCTGAAAACCTTTCAAATGATTTTTGAACTGCATTTACGACATATAATACTTTCATATTACCCTGCTCTTAATAGATGGAGATGATATGACCTATACCACTATATCCCATAATAAACCTACTTAACGAGAAACGACAGGAGACCTGAACAATTTCCTGATACCGGCATCATCAAGGTTTCTTATAAGCGGAGAATGGCACATGCCGACGCATATCCAAATGATAACATTCAACAAATTGAATGCTATAACATTTTCAATAAATATCATTAACAAATAACTTGCAAGCAATAACCCAATGGCTTTTATATAGAGATTCTTTGACTTCCCCAATGCTTTATAGATTGCAGAGACTATGACCGAGCTGTAAAGAATGAAGCCGACAATACCTGTCTTCATTAAGATCTGTAAAAATCCTACTTCCACCATTGTTCTGTTATATGTCTCAAAAGCAAGTGACGAATATCCTGCGTCCATACCTTTACCAAACAGAAATGCGTTATTGAAACTTAGATCCTGAAAAACTTCAAAATACAGAAACGTCCTTGTATCTGCATACGGGTTAAGCTGACTATAATCAATTGTGTCTGATCCCAATAATAATTGGAAAACGCTGACACCAGTGATCCCCAGATACAATGAAACCACAGGGATCATAAGCAGACAGTATACAATGAATTTCAATAATCTTTTATTGATCTTAATATTCGTCATTACATAATAGGCCCCGAGAATACAATAGCTGATGAGAATTCGCATTATTCCCGCTCGGTTTGTCAATGACACTATAACAATACTCACAGAAACAAGGATAACTAAGATTTTGCCCCATGAGTCTCTTAAAGGAATTGTGAGAATAATATAGAAAATTGGATATAGGAGGAACAATTGAATCTCAAAAAAGTCAATGAAAAGAAATGAAATAGGTGCAACGGCAATTAAATAAATCGTCACTATACGGTTTATTGAAAAGAAATAATTGATATTGGTTCCTATTATAAAAAAAAGAACAGGAAGCATTGACAATCCGAGGTAAGTATTTAACATGAAGAGCCTTAACTGCCCCAAGCTTCTATATTCCAGCACACTCCGCAAAATTGAGATCAGAATCCAAAGAACCAGTATATCAAAAAGAATTCTGTCGGAGTTACCCTTTATATCCATCCTCCAGTAGGTCCCAATATAAACAAACATCAGAATAGAAGCTGATCCGAGTGCTAAAAAGTAAATAGTAAAACCTTTTAAGATGCTTACTGACGGGCCATATTCATTAAAATAGTAAGCAAAATGAAATAACATTGCCAGTATTAAGCTGAGTATGACTAATTGCTTTTTGCTGAATGTAATGGCCATCTTCTTACCGGATTGTTTTCAATTTATTCAACGGATAAGCTTCCTTATTGAACGGTAAAACCGAAAGGAAATTGATTATAGAAATATAGGAATTTATCATTTGCTCCAGATTCCTCGTTTGTTCTTATTAATAACCATATGATATTGCAAAGGAGCTAAAAAATAGCCGTTAAAGTTTGCAACTACTGATGCTATGAACAGTGCCTGCGCTCCCAGATGGAACTTGGTTAACAGAAGCAGAGCAGTCGGGATATATACGAACGGACTAATCAGACTTGCTATGAATTGAATCCTGAGAGCACTGATGCCATTGAGAAAGAAGACATATTTTGCACCGAACATCATTATATTATAATATATGAATCCCCATAACGAAAGTGAAAAAAGAATTGTGACCTTACCCTCTCCAAGCCACAACCTGTAGAAATCCTTCGAAAAAACCAACATTATTATACTTACCGCAAATAACAAAAGGTTCAATTGATTGTATCTCTTAATGGCATTTTTGATCCATTGAATGTCACCTTTCTGGTATGCTTCTGTTGATGCAGACCAGAATGGGGCCAGGAATATATTCGATACCATATAAAGTATGTTGAAGTATTTGAAAACTATGTGATATGAAGTCACATCAGAAGTTCCCAGGTTTCTGGCAATAATTATCTGTGCTGTCTGAAACTGAATTATGGCGGCAAGCTGTATAATGAAGAACTTGACACCCAGGTTGAGCAGATACTTTGTATATGAAAAATCAACTTTGGATATCATAGGCCGGTAACGCCTGTATTTACCGGCAAACAAAAATAAATTTGCTCCCAATAGAACAGCTACGGTTGACAGACATAATGCGAAACCCAGCTTAACCAAAGACCCCTCAGTGGTTTTTACCAGGATTATAATTATCAGCATTGACAGAACCTGGCCCGTCAAATCAATCAAAGAGGAACTTGCGGGTTGCTGATCAGCCGTAAGAATTGTAGTGATTATCTTTAAAACGAAAGTAAAACAGAAATAAGTAAAAACTATAATCGCAAGGATTGTGACTTCAGGTTTTAAATCAGATGATACATTTAAAATTTTTGACCAGTCCAGAAAATTATTTACGACAATGAATATAATCCAGACCAAAAAAAACACAATACTAAGGATAGCATAAGTTGTGCTTACATAAGTTTGTGCGAGTTCATGATTCCCTTCTGCTTTTGCTACCGCAAATCTGTTTCTTAACCCTTGTGTTAGGCCAATATCAAAGAAGGCAAACCATCCAACCATTGAGCCCAGAGTAAGCCAGATGCCATATGATGAAGCGTCAATATAATTAAGTAC
>CAZTDW010000138.1:0-10962 GCA_964611835.1 uncultured Rikenellaceae bacterium
ATGAGTTTTAACTATTTGTCAATCAATAGTTTTCAGTACTTATGAACATCCCTAAATAACAACAGTTTTAATTGGAATCAAAGCTCATCAATAATTATTTTCATTATGAAATGAGAGTTTCAACCTGAGCCGGCCTTTACAGGGTCTGCCAGTCACACACAAAACTGGTTGGTTCCTGTTTCTGGGTTTCGGCTTTCTTACGCTGATTCTCAATCTTCTGGCGATTTTCCTCTATTTTCTTCCTGTTCTCTTCCAGAAGTTTTGCAAGGCTGATCTTGTAATCACTTACATTTACGCTCCTGTTATTATAATCTGTTCTCATGGCTTTTATTATTTCATACACGTTAAACTCCCAGCAGATATTATTTTAACGGGATCACTGCCGAAATATTGTGCTTTAATGCCGGATCAATGCCCGAATCCACAATTACCCTTTCATTCTCCTTCATAATAAAAAAGGCCAGCATCCGTTTTTAGTATTAGTCAATGTATGTGAGAAAATTTCCTGAATAGGTCAAGTGTGATGGATGCTGACCCTAACCAAAGTTAGGAATACTAATTTTACTGTAAATTCTAGTTAATAACATAAAAGGCCAAGTTTTCAACAATCTGGTGACATAAAATTCCGTATCGACAGTGATAATAACCAGATAGCTCTGATAAGGATCCTTCTCAATCCCGTGATTCCTGATGTGCTTTTAACCAGAATAATCCTTGATTATAAGGATGAACAAAAGATATTATCACACATTACTGATCCAGCCTTACATACTTCTCAATAAAATGTTGGAGTTTATTGGGTTCCCCTATTTCGTTAACCGGAAAAATCTGAATGAGCGTGTCATTCCTTTGTTCCAGTAACATCTTCACCTTTGCTCCTACATAGCCTTTGTCAGCATGATAGATAATTTCTTCTTCATAGCGGTTTCCATCAAGTGTGTACCTCCCTCCGCCAAAATTGTCGGTGTAGGATGTGTCGTTCTGAAAACGTCCGACGAACATGAAATGGCCTTCCGACCACATCTTAATATCACTTCCGGGCAGACTGGCAGGAAAATATTTCACCACCTTGTTCCCTGAAACACTAAGTACCTGAACAAGTTGCCAGGCCCCCTGGGGAAACTCGTTCCCGGGCTGGGAACAGCTGCCGGCTATCATTATGATAACCAGCAACATGCTAAAAATGTGTTTCACACGAAAAAACATAATTAAATTAATGAATACTAAGCAGTTCATGTGGAACCTTCATGATCGCAATCATTTTCATGATCTTTTGTCCCGCCTCAGGCGGGATGAAGGTTTCATCTGGAAAAACTTAATAGAAGTCAAATCCCGGATCAAAGTTATGATATAAATAGCCTCAAGTCAAATTTATTTGTCCTGCCCGGCATTATCAGCAAATCAGGGATATGGCAAACAGGGCAGGGCTGAATCCGCAGCTTTAAAAGGTTGTAAATGAAACGGGAAATCTCTGGCAGAAGAGAAACTGTTCCAGCTGTGTCGGCATACTCTTCAAAATCCAATGACCAGAATCCTTAAAAGAGTCTTATAAGGAGTCTTATAAGGAGTCTTTTTTCTTCTGAAAGATTTAATAGCTGTTACCTTATACGATAACATTTTCACAGGATTACAGGAAATTACTAAATTCACGCTGAAACAGGGAAGTATAATTCAAATTGTTTTATCACGATGCGATTAAGATTATTTTTTAAAAGGTATCTGACGGCAGGATTATCTTTATTAATTTTCACCCCGTCATTTACACAGAATCACTTGAAAGAGTTCAGACTTGCAATTGTTCAGATGTACGTTGAACCCGGAAATCCCAGGAAGAACCTCTCTCATGCCGGCACCCTGGTTCATGAAGCTGCCCTTTCAGGTGCGGATGTGGTATTGCTTCCGGAAGTAATGGACCTCGGCTGGACTCATCCCTCATCATCCGGACTGTCATTCGCCATACCCGGTGGCCGGACCTGCAGGAAGATATGCAGGATGGCAAAGGAGAATAATGTTTATATATGCTGCGGCATTACAGAACGATCAGGGGATGCTGTTTATAATTCGGCAGTTATCATTGACAACAAAGGCAGGGTGCTGCTCAAACACCGGAAACTTAATGAACTTGATATAGCGCACGATCTTTATGCTCAGGGTGATCGTCTGGGTGTCTGCACCACCCCATGGGGAACCTTCGGATTGATGATCTGTGCAGATGCCACTGCAAAGGATCATATGCTTACCCGTTCGTTATGCTATATGGGTGCAGATTTAATATTGTCACCCTCGAGCTGGGCCGTGCCTCCCGATCATGACAACCTTAAGGATCCCTATGGCGACACATGGCGTAACGCCTACAGCCCGGTTACCAGGGAATTTGCCGTATGGATAGCATCAGCCAGCAACGTGGGACCTGTGACGGAGGGCCCCTGGAAAGACTGGAAATGCATAGGATCCTCATTGATCTTCGGCCCCGATGGTAAGGAAAAACTCATGGGACCTTATGGTGAAAAAGCAGAGGTTATTCTGTATCACACAATAACCCCGGTTAAAAGACCGGCAAGGGGAACAGACTGGTACAAATACAGGTACGTTGAATAATTAAAACTTCAGAAGCCTTTATGGTAGTTATGGATCGATTTTTGCTGCTCAGATTTAAACTTGAAAGAAATGAATATTAAGAAATCTCTTGCAGGGATGATGGTATTGTCTGCGTCTCTGCTCTTATTCTATTCCTGCAGTCTCGAAAATAAAACCCAGCAACCTTTCCTGATTTATGCCGACAGCATTCAGGCTCCTGACACTGTTGACGCCGGAGTTGTTTTCGAGGTAAAGCTTTTTGGCATTGTCGGACCTAACGGGTGCTACAAGCTTGAAAAAATATACTACTATCAGAATTATGAGAATGAGGTCATGATAGAACCATGGGGGATATATATCTATGACGGAGCAGCCTGCCCAACAGGTATCACATATCTTAACGGCAAAACAGAGATCACCATCACAGAACCGGGCGATTATACACTTAAAGTAATCAGGCCTGACTATACTTTTCTCGATAAGGCCGTCACTGTTAACTGATTGCCGGCTTCAAGCTGATCACCTTATTACACTCCGAGGTATTTCAGTGCTTCATAAACAAGAAAAACCGGCCATACGATAGCTTTCAGAAATCCC
Organism: uncultured Rikenellaceae bacterium; assembly: GCA_964611835.1. Lineage (GTDB taxonomy): Bacteria > Bacteroidota > Bacteroidia > Bacteroidales > VadinHA17 > LD21. The sequence continues at coordinate 3,175 of CAZTDW010000138.1, forward strand.
AGTACGCCAATCCAGAAGCTGGTGGCAGTGGAGATGAAATAGATTGCAGCGCCTATAAGCCCTAAACCATATACAGCTCCGGAGGCCGGAGTGCATTGATTGACTTTGTCTCTCATCTTTGCGTATTTAATTGATTAATAATTGGATAAAAGCAAATACCCTGAATTTTGTTACAAAATTACATCATTAAACGAATAGTGTCAAATTTATTTCCGGGATTGGATGATCAGGGTTTGATGAATGGCTTATATGACATCCAGTCAATCTCTGTTTCGTATGGATGAAGGGGTTTTTCAACTGACCTGGGATTTGTCTCAACGGGCCAGTCGCTGGTATGCCAGAAATTCATAAGATAACGTGTATGATTCTGAGGTATGCCTTCAAGTGATCCGCGATAATCCCACAATACAACTGTATCGGCTGTTGCAGGATGGATCATCCACCATCGTATTCTTTCGGGATACCAGTCAAATCCATAGGTATAAAAGCGGGCGGAAGCGTCATATCCTTCCAACGCCTGAATTGTTTCAGGCTGGTTCTGTTCTCCTGTAAGGTCCCTCCTGATACCACTGAGGCGTTCCCTGTATGATGTATTATATATAATTCCCCTGGCCAGGTTTATGGTTCGTCCAACTCTCCTCAGGTCGCCCCGCAAACCGGTCCATGTGCCAACATAAATGATCTCGGGATCGGCAACAAGCCACTCGAAATCTATCTCGCTTAGTCCGGGTACACTGTCATAGTGATAGGTAAAATATCCCACAACCGCCCCGGCATCAGGCTGGACATTCCTTACGTCAGGAATTTTTATCCTTGCGGCATATGTGCCGAAATGAGTTAAATATTTTGAACTTATTTCCGGTCCGCGTCCGGCACCTGCACGACCCTCCGGATCAATCTTGAATGATAGCACTTTTGTCCCTTTTTCAGTCGATGAGGGAACGCCTGATCTGCTTACGAAATCAGGTTTTCCTGCCGTACGGGCCTGGAAATGTTTTAAAGATGGCCTTTTGAAATTCTCAATGAATTTCTTGTGGTATTTATCTTCACCGGGTCTGCCGGCTGGATTCTTCGGTTGTGAAAATGATGTCAGTACTGCTGTCAGAAATAAAGCTGTTATTGTAATTCGTTTCATATGGTTTATTATCTTATTAGAATTTTTTACCCAACAGATCAAGTTTTTATCGAATCAGGTAAATAATTTTACCTGATTCGATAAGGATTTTAAGTCAGGTTATATTTTTTCTGATTTTTTCGGCACCTGAATGAATTTTTTCAATTGCCCTGGGAATATCGTCCAGATCCTGCCGGCCGGCAAGCAGCAGGTTCTGCATCAGCCATACAGATTCTTCGCAGAGGGAATCGTTCTCCGGACATTTATTCTGCTCTGAATATTTATTAAAATCAAGCATCTCAGCCGGATACATTTTCCTGAAATTTTTCGTGCTGAATGTGTGTTTCAGGTATGGCTGTTTATTAAGAAAAGGTGCATATCCGCTCAGGTTGGGGATACCTTCAGCTCTTAAGGCTTTCAGGAAATTATCCCTTGACAGCCCTTTGAACTCCTCTTTCTTATACCGGAAGGCGAACATATGGAATGCAGCCCTGGTCACATTTTCATAAAGTTTATATGGAATTATCCCGGGAATCCGGCAGATTTTTGATTTAAGGTATTCAGCATTGATATTCCTTGTTGTTGTCTGGGCATCAAGCCTTCCAATCTGGGCAAGTGCTATTGCAGCCTGGTATTCGGTAATTCTTGTTTTGTTTCCCAGCATTACTGAACCGGCTCCTACCGATCCGATTACCGTTCCGTAAGGAAAGCCGACATTGTGATAAGAATAACATTTATCAATAAATTCTTCATTATCGCTGACGATGGCCCCGCCTTCTCCCATTGCAAGATGCTTTGAGTTCTGAAAGCTGAAACAGCCTGCATCACCGAAGGTGCCCACTTTTCTGTGATTGATTTCTGCAAGCCATGCCTGGCATGCATCCTCCAGCACAAGAAGTTTATGCTTCCTTGCTATTTTCATTATTGCATCCATATCAGAAGGCATTCCAAGGATATGGACCGGCATTATGACCCTGGTCCGGGATGTGATTTTTGATTCAATCTTACCCGGGTCGATCTGGTATGTTTCAGGATCAATATCAACGAAAACCGGCATGGCTCCGTTAAGCAACACTGCCTGGATGCTTGAGATCCATGTATATGGCGTAACGATCACCTCATCACCTGCCCCGATGTCAAGCTGATTCAGCGCTGTTACGAGGGCATTGGTCCCGTTTACAACTGCCAGGCACCGTTTTGTCCCAATGGTCTTTGCCCACTGCTTTTCAAATTCTGTGACCACATCTGCACGCGACCATACTCCGCTGCGAAGTACCTTAAGGACCATTTCCTCATCCGTTTTTGGGTTCCAGTCGGGCCACGCAGGCCATGGTTTTGTTCTGACAGGCTGACCTCCAAGAACTGCAGGGATATCCTGTGTTTTTACATAGCTTCCTGCCAGCAAAGCAGGAGAACTTGCAGCCATTGCCACTCCCAGCCCGGCAAAGGAATTATTCCTTACGAATTCCCGTCTTGAAAGATTTCTTTTTGACATAGTCCCTCAGGTTTTAAATTTTATCGAAAGAATAATTAACTCAAATGGATGGTTGCTTGTTTCTGGTTGCATGTTAGTGGATGCAGGTTGCCGGTTGTCTCACCCGGAACCCAGCGCCCGGTACCCGGTGCCTGGTGCCCCGTACCCGCAATCAGGCATTTGGCTTCATCCAGACCAGCTGATCCTTAATATTTTCGTGGAGCTTATAGGTCCTTTTATGATCACTTATCCGTTCTCCAACAATTTCAATGCTGTTGAGATCAGGATTGCCCAGGCCCGTCTGGGCACAATAGTTAAGATATCCCACCAGCGAAAAATCCACTCCCATAAGTTCCACCGAAACGCGGTCGGCAGCAAACCAATTGGTGCTGGCCACGCAGATCCTGTGATCTACGGGAGTCCCAAGCCTCGGTCCGTTTCCTTCCATCCCCTGGAATCCGTCAATTACTGCCAGATCGGGATGAAGCCTCGAAGCAAGGTTGTAAAGGTTGTAATTGATCCCCCTGCTGCCGCTTCCGTGCACAGTCGATTTATCGCTTCTGGCACCTTTTCTGCCCCTGTCGCCGAAAGCAAACCCGACATCCTTTACCGGCGCTCCGAAAATTATGTTTTTAAGTGAAAGAGTAACTACGGCAAGATTATGGGTTTTCATCCTGGCGCACGAAATGACATATGAATCAGGGCTCAGTATAATGTTCGAAAATCTTACCGGATGAGGCCTGAAATCTTTCTCATCAAACACATAAAGGACTTCTGAACCATGTTCATCGAGGTCAACGAATTTGACAGGATATTTACTGCCAAGGCTGAAATAATTATAATTGCTGAATCCTTCAAAAGTGGGTGCGTTGGCTGCTGATTCGGCGATTATTGCATTGTCGAGCTTTCCGATCGATTTAAGGAATTCAAGTATTCCCTCCATTGTGTCAACATGGGTTGCACATAAAGGTACTTCAGTTGAGACGTTGTTCGGTTTAAGGACAACCAGTCGGTTGCCGATTGCCTGTTGTATTTGCTTTGAATATGGCTTTAAAGCCCTGAATGCCAGATCTGCCCTGTTGTCACCAGTGGTGATGGCCACACTGGCAGTTTGTGCAGGTTTTTCTTCCGGAGAAGCGAAGATAGCTGAAGTACCGGCAAAAGATGCGGCAATACCTCCGATAACTGATGTCTTCAGAAAGTTGCGGCGGTTATAGGCGCTCATAGTCATTGTTTTAAATTCATGATTTTTATTATTCGCTGAAAATTAAGAATAATAGTATAAATCAAATGTTAAAGATTGATAAAATTTGCTTTAGTGATCAGGTAGAAGATAATCCCCATTCCATTTTTTTCATTAACGGATTCATTTTATGTTTTAAAGATTCTGAAACCAGCAACCTGAGTTAAATATTTCGCAGTTTTTTCAAAAAAACTTTGTCATAATATGGTAAATTAAGTGGTTCGTGTGCAACCTTCATTATTTTCACATACTTGTCATGTAAGATTGTAAATGAAGGTTTCATATATTTACTGCAAGTATGGAACTGGCGAAAAATAGCTTAAATTCAGCCAGGTTCCAGTCAGTGGTTTTCTTCAGGGCTTGTTTATGGAAACAGGATATTAATGAGATGAAGAAATCTGAGAGCATCAGACCTGACATTGATCAGAAAAACCTGAAATTCTGGAGAGACCGATATATTGATCCCTCTGGCACCCTCCGGAAATCCTTGTCTGTGCTGCGGATTGCAGAAAAATCGGGTTATGATAAGGGTGTCGCCTATTCAAAGCTTAATATGGCAGCCTGCAGCTTCCTGAGGTCAGAGAACGACGATGCAATGCAATACGTGTCTGAAGCCCTGCAATGGTTCACTGCAAACATTGATGAACCGGGCTATGCATGGGCGCTCAATCTGAAAGGCAGCCTGCATGAAAGCACGGGGGACTATGAAAATGCGCTTCAGATGTGCCTGGATGCTCATGAACTGGCGGTCAACGGCAGGGATCCTGAAACAATTGCCGAGACTTCCAGTCAGCTTGGACTTATTTACACAAGGTTATCCAATTACCATAAGGCTTCCGAGCATTATTTTGAAAGCCTCAGGATCAGGGAGGAAATGAAAGATGAAAAGGCGATGGCTTCATCATTGAACCGCATTGGAATGATAATGAGGCTCACAGGGAGGTATGATGAATCACTCGGCTATTATTTCAGGAGCCTTGAAATAAGAAAAAGAAAAAAACATTCGGTCTCGGTCCCCTGGACATACCTGGGAATTGCAAGCACTTATGAAGAGATGCAAAAATCCACCGATGCAATAAGGTATTATGAACAGGGGATTGCTGAAGGTGACAAACGATGTGCTCTCCAGTGCATGCTGGGAGCCGGCCGGATCTATAGTGTCCTTGGAGATTCCTGCAAGGCGGAGGAAAGATTTGCCAAAGCCCTTCAGATTGCACAGGACCTTAAAGCTGCCACACTGATTGCTGATGCATACAGGGCTCTTGCTGACCATTATGAGTCAGTTCACAAGTATGAAGATGCCCTGGCGAATATCAGGTTACATCACAGGACAATGGAATCCGTAAAGAGCGAGGAGATCCGTAACCGCTTACGCCAGATAGAAATATCCAATGCTATAGAAAAGTCGGAGCATGAAAAGGAGATTTATCACCTGCGCAACATTGAACTCAGGGCTGCCTATGAGCTTGTTGAAGAGAAAAACAATTATATTACTGCAAGCATAAATTACGCCAGCCGTATCCAGAGAGTTTTGCTTCCTGATCCGGAAGAGACATTTGATGAGAAGCAGGAGTATTTTATCCTCAACCTGCCACTTGAAATTGTCAGCGGTGATTTCTACTGGTTTCATAACTCAGGCAGCAGTCTGATAATTGCGGTGGGCGATTGCTCCGGCCATGGCGTAGCCGGTGCCCTCATGAGCATTATGGGGATAACATTGCTTGAGGAAATTGTAAATACCAGGGGTATTGTGGACTCGGACCGGATCCTGAATGAGCTCAGGAAAGAGGTAAGGCGGGCACTTCGCCAGAAGGGCGACAGGGATGAAACCAAAGAAGGCATCGACATCTCAGTATGCATTATTGACAGGATAAACAGTACCCTTCAGTTTTCAGGAGCCTTTAATAACCTCTGGATAGTTAGTAACGGAGAGCTGACAGAACTTCAGGGAGACAGAATGACAATAGATTCATCAGAAGCGGACGATGAATTTATACGCACTGATGTAGCCGTAAGCCCGGGCGACACAATCTACATGTGTACCGACGGATTCTCCGATCAGCTGGGTGGTCCCAGTCATAAAAAGTACCGGGCTGATTCTTTGAAGGCTTTACTGATCAAAACACACAAACTCCCACTGGCTGAACAGAAAATGATTCTTGAAAGAGATTTTATTGAATGGAAAGGAACTAATCCTCAGACAGACGATATTCTTGTTGTAGGAATAAAGATATAAAGGCTTTTACATTTCATCTGAATGATGCGATCCAGTGAATGTCACCCCCGGACCTGCTGTCAATTGAAAGTGAAATGAGTTCATTTTTTTCATCAACCGTACTCCAGCCTGTTTTTGCATCCTTTGCCGTAAGGGATTTCATCTTTCTTCCATTACAGGCAACAATAATTTTATAGGTTTCTCCTGCAACTGTCCTGGAAATACCCTTTAACTTGCTGGTTCTTTCATCCCAATCTATTTTTATCATATCCACATACCCCTGCATTATGTGCCTGTTTGTAGAAATGAATTGCGGATTTTTCTCAGTTTTATGAATTGACAGCATTCTCGATTCTCCGGGTCGCATCGACAGTCTTATAGTATCAGCACCGCCAACTTTCCCGACGAATTTCTCATTCCAGAAATCATATACATAATAACTGTTTTTTGCCTCAAGTCCCAATCCTCCGAATCCAGGCTCTCCCGAACAGTTTATAAATATTTCAGATGCAATGTAATTACCTTCAGGGTACTTGAAATTCTCATTGCCAATGTACGTATCATTATCAAGCGAAGTGTTGTATAAAGTGACCTGGTGCCAGTCCTTGTTTACAACGAAATCATAAATCCGGGGAAAGTTGATGCCGGTAAAAGCATCAGCAGGTCTTGCACTCCGGGGTTGTTTGTGGGACGGGAAGATCCTTGTAAGATCAATAAACTGATCATCAGTAATTTTTGAAAAACTCAGACCAAGCAGGAACCTGCCGCCGGTTACATACGACATGGTGCACATTGTTCTCCATCCGTCCCTGTTCGGCGGAGTAGCATGATCTGGATTCTTTGCATCCTTGTCGTAATTTACCACAACACGATTTTTATACCATCTCAGACCATCGCGTGACACCATAAGGGGATTAATCATGTCTGCATCTCCGGCTGTTCGCTGTGATGCAACCAGACCCAGTGTTATATCAGATCCCCGCGACAGTTTATTCTCCTGAATAAAGCTTTCAGGGCCCAGCCCTTCAAGGGCAAGCCTGAACATGGTGCGGTAAGCGTATGCGCTGGTAGCATACCTGTCTTCAAATCCTCCTTCAGGAGCCCATCCTGAAGATGGGTAATCGAACATCATTCCTTTAATGCCTGCCTCGCGCCAGACTGAATACACTCTTTGCAGATGTTCAATAAATCCGGGATCTGTAAAATCATATCCCTTTGAGGAGTTATTATACAGCATGTAATCGGGATGCTGATGGCAGAAATCCTCTGACCTCCATCCACTCCTTGAATATAAAAAGGGAATCCCCCCCAGGCTGGTTACCGCCTTCCCCCATTTTTTTGTTGTCTCGAACGGAGGTTTGTAACAGGGGCCTATATAATTGGCGGTATTGCCGAATTTTTGAAAATGTTCATCATCCCACCATCCCTGTTGTTCTGCATTGTCCGGAACAAGCCTTACAGCAATTCCCGAGTACTTGAGAATTCCTTTACTGACAGCCTGTTCCGTTTCCCAGACAGCGCCCGGTGAGTCATTGTTTTTTGGGCCGCCTCCGTACTGATCCATTCCACCATACCATAGGCAAAAGGTAGGGAAATCATAGACATTAAGCCTGATATTCTGAGCTGCCCTTAAAATCTGTCCGTACTGCTCAAGTGATTCCATCGGATTTGAAGTGCAGAAATCTACATAAAATTTATCGTCAGGGATGTATCTGGCACCCGGATCGACCAGTTTGCCAACA
>CAZTDW010000139.1:0-3164 GCA_964611835.1 uncultured Rikenellaceae bacterium
AGCTGTGAGAGCACCACATTTCTTCGCTGCAACATCAGATCATAATTTCTTACCGGGTTATACAAGGCTGAATTCTTCAGCATACCCACAAGAACTGCAGCCTGCTGGAGGTTAAGGGAGTCGGGAGTGGTGTTGAAATAAACCCTTGCAGCAGACCGTATCCCTATGGCGTTATACAAAAAATCAACTTTATTGAGATACATTATTATTATCTCCTCCTTAGTATAACTTCGCTCGAGCTTAATGGCAGTCTGCCATTCCTTGAATTTTGTCACACCCAGCTTAAGGGTTCTGATAAAAGCTGATGTTTTTGATGTATCCCTCGGATACAGGTTCTTTGCAAGCTGCTGTGTTATTGTACTCCCTCCTCCGGTATTCTGGCCAAGCAAGATGGTCCGCACAAATGCGCGACCGAGCCCCCTCACATCAATCCCGGAATGCCTGTAGTACCTGATATCTTCAGTCGCAATAAGTGCATCGACAAGGTAGGGTGAAAGATCTTTGTATTCTGTCCATGTTCTGTTTTCAATGCTTATTTTGCCAAGCAGGACCCCATCCTCTGAAAAAACTTCAGCCGCCAGGTAGTATTCCGGATTTTCAAGCTCCCTGAATGACGGCATTGGTCCGAGCTTCCCCCTGGAAATAAGAAAGAACAGCAGGATAATCACAACAAATGGTACAGCAAACAAGGTCCAGAACCAGACTATATATTTTCGGTTAGGATTTGTGCCTTTCATCAAATTTCTGTTTGGCCCAAAAATAGCAATTATAAAAGAATCTTGACGGTAAATTTTGAAGTTTGATCCCTAAATGATTTACTTTGTCGTGTTTTTAACAGAATAAATCAAACCGGTAATGATAGAAAATCTTGTAATTGTAGAGTCGCCGGCGAAAGCAAAAACTATTGAGAAGTTCCTTGGGAAAGATTTCCATGTCATTTCCAGTTTCGGCCATATAAGGGACCTTGCGAAAAAGAATTTAGGAATAGATATCCTGAATAATTTCTCTCCTGAATACGAAATACCGAAAGACAAAACCAAAATTGTCACTGATCTGAGGAAAGCAGCAGGCGATTCCAAAACTGTCTGGCTTGCCTCTGATGAAGACCGGGAAGGGGAGGCAATAGCCTGGCATCTGGCATCTGTTCTTAAACTCGATCTGGCTTCAACAAAGAGGATCGTTTTCCATGAAATAACAAAAGACGCCATTTCAAATGCTATACTGAATCCGCGACAGATTGACATGAACCTTGTCAACTCCCAGCAGGCCAGGAGAATTCTTGACAGAATAGTTGGTTTTGAGATCTCACCGGTCTTGTGGAAAAAGGTACAGCCTTCTCTTTCTGCGGGAAGGGTTCAGTCGGTTGCTGTAAGACTGATTGTCGAAAGGGAAAGGGAAATCATCTCATTCAAATCGGAATCTTCATTCCGGGTAACCGGATTATTTTACCCCGACACTTCCGAATTACCCGAGAACAACACTATCAGGGCTGAAGCCTCAAAGAAATTCCATGATGACAAAGAGGCAACTGCCTTTCTCGAACTTTGCGCTCCTGCTGAGTTCAGTGTTTCGGGAATAACTGTCAAGCCTGGCACAAGGTCGCCTGCACCTCCTTTCACTACCTCCACGCTCCAGCAGGAGGCTTACCGTAAACTTGGTTTTTCAGTTGCTCAAACGATGACAGTGGCCCAGAAGCTTTATGAAGCCGGGAAAATAACATACATGAGGACTGATTCAACGAACCTTTCCAAGCTTGCCCTTACAAAGACAAGGGAATTGATCATTGCCGAATACGGGGAGAAATATTCGAAGACACGGCAGTTCAAGACCAAATCAAAATCCGCTCAGGAAGCACATGAAGCCATTCGGCCGACTTATCCGGAAACCTCTTCAGTAACAGGAAGTCAGAATGAAAAGAAGCTTTATGAGCTGATCTGGAAAAGGACAATCGCCTCCCAGATGTCCGATGCCGAAGTAGAACGTACCAACATACTGATCGGAATGAATAATTCACCTGTAACATTTACAGCTACAGGTGAGGTTATTAAATTCGACGGATTTCTGAAAGTCTATTCCGAGTCTACTGACACCGAAAACGGGGAAGATGAAAAATACATTCTTCCCAGGGTGGAAAAAGGCATGAATCTTCTTTATGAAACGATAACTGCCACCCAGAAATTTACTTCTCCACCGCCAAGATATACAGAGGCCAGCCTCGTTAAGAAACTTGAAGAGCTTGGAATCGGCCGCCCATCAACCTATGCTCCAACAATTTCAACGATCCAGAACAGGGGTTATGTTGTCAGGGGAGACAGACCCGGAGAAAAACGTCAGCTGAAGGTTCTGACTCTTTCCAGGGGACGGCTATCGTCATCAGGCCGTACAGAAGCAGCAGGCAAGGAAAAATCAAAATTATTCCCACAGGATATCGGAATGATAGTCAATGATTTTCTAATTGAGAACTTCTCCGATATCGTTGACTACAATTTTACCGCCGAGGTTGAGGAACAGTTTGACAAAATTGCTGAAGGCAAGCTGAAATGGACCGGGATGCTTGACAAATTCTATTCTGTATTTCATAAAAAGGTAACCAACACCCTTGAAAAGAAGGACAGGAAAACCGGCATCCGTATTCTGGGAAATCATCCCGAGACCGGTGAGCCGGTATCGGTGAAAATGGGAAGGTATGGACCTGTGGCTCAGATCGGCGATTCGGCCAACGGCGGGAAACCAAGGTTTGCAAGCCTGTCGAAGAGTCAGCTACTCGAGACCATCACCCTTGAGGAGGCGATAAATCTTTTCCGCCTTCCAAGATCGCTTGGAATCCTCGACGGTGATGATATGGTTGCCGGAATTGGCCGATTCGGACCCTTTATCCGTTACAGGAATAAATTCTATTCTCTGAAAAAAGGAGTGGATGATCCGTATTCAGTAACACTTGAGAGAGGAGCAGAAATAATAAGGGAGAAAAACGAAAGTGACAGCAAGAAGGTTTTAAAGGATTTTGGGGATATCCTGCTGCTTAACGGCCGCTATGGCCCTTATCTTTCACGCGACAAAAAGAATTACCGGCTGCCAAAGGGAAATGATCCTGAAAAACTGACAAGGGAGGAGTGCATCAGGATTATAGAACAAAGCGAAAAGAAACAAAAAAGTACCTGAAA
>CAZTDW010000139.1:3174-10955 GCA_964611835.1 uncultured Rikenellaceae bacterium
AGACCCAGGCCCAGAACGCAGTCATTGATGCCGAAGTTGATAGTCACCAGATCCTGGACCTTAATGACTATTTTGATCCTGTCAGCATTGATAAACCTGAATTCGAAAACATGGTTTCCAATGCGGGATTTCCTCACAACATTTCCATACACACCGAGAACAGCAGAATAAATATCGGAGGAGTAAAGGTTGCCCTTTTCGGGGTGCCGGATGGAAGGAATTCGCCAAACAGTGGTTCAGGAAAAGCTCCGGATGCCATTAGGAGACAGCTTTATAACCTTGCAAAAATTCCCGGGAAGATCAAGATCGTTGACCTTGGGAACATGAAACAGGGATCCAGTTTCAATGATACAATTGCAGGGCTTACAGATATTCTTACGATTCTCCTCAGGGAAGATATATTTCCGGTCATTACCGGTGGCAGCAGCTCACTGATAACTGCCATTGACAGGGCTCTGTCGCTTCTTAAAATGAAGTACACCATGATCACTGTGGATCCAAGGATTGATTTTACCACCGGATCAAGAGAACCGGACTCATTGAATTACCTCAATGAGATAATTAAGGGAACCAAGAGTACCCTGAGCCATTTCATCAACATCGGGTATCAAACATATCTGAATGATCAGCAGGTCCTTAACCGTTTTGCCAGGCATAATTCGGAGCTTGTCAGGATTGGCGATGTACGCCAGGCAATATATCTGACTGAACCTCTTTTCCGGGACTCTGAAGTTGCATTGTTTGATATTTCTGCAGTGAGGCAATCGGACGCTCCGGGAACTGCGATCCCTTCACCTAATGGGTTTTACGGTGAAGAGATATGCCTGCTGGCCAGATATGCAGGTATTTCCGACAGGCTGAAAGTTTTCGGGCTCTTTGATGTAAATCCCGATTTTGACATTAGATCCCAGACTTCAGGTCTGGCGGCACAAATACTCTGGTTTTTTCTTGAGGGGTTTTCACAGAAACAGTATGAAACGCCTTCACTAAGTGATAAAAATTCAGGCCGTTTTATTAAATATCATGTCAGGGTAACAGATCTTGAAGAGGATCTTATTTTTGTAAAAAGCATTCTAACCGAACGTTGGTGGATAGAACTTCAGGACATAAATGACAACAAAATTTACATAGCCTGTTCACATGAGGATTATCTGAAAGCCAACAGGAATGAGGTGCCTGACAGGTGGGTCAGAGCAGCAGAAAGAATTAAATCCTGAATCATAAAATTTATTCCTTTTTTCAGCGTTATTATTTCAGCAAATAATATCATTAAGCAATGATATTTCCGTTGAAACAGAATTTAATAAGTTTATAACTAAATGTACCCAGATTTGTTTGCGTATTAGAATTTTATTTATTTTACGAATTCAATAAATGGGCTTAAATTCTACGTTTGTGAAGTGAAAAAACTATTTTATATATTTTTAATTTTAGTATTTTTCCCGGTATCCGGATTATCCCAGCAGGATGCCCTCATCAGCAATTACATGTTCAATACCCTAACTTATAATCCGGGTTTTGCCGGTATTTCGGACATGGTATGTGCCACCGCCGTAAACAAACAGCAGTGGGTTGGATTTGAAGGAGCTCCTGCAACCACAATTTTCAACATTAGTGCGCCTGTATCGCCATTTAAGATCAATAGCGGGGTCGGACTTACGGTTGAGAGTGACAGGATCGGATTCGAAAGGGATATCAGTCTGACATTGAGCTACTCTTATCATATGGAGCTTGGCCAGGGGACACTCGGTATTGGATTAAATGCCGGAATGTTCAACATGACTCTTGATCCGACCTGGGAGATACCGGGAGGCGATGCTTTCACTCCTCCTTCCGGAGATCCCCTGATCCCCGAGAGCAAAGAAAGCAGCCTGGCCTTCGATGCCGGGCTGGGTCTTTATTATAAAACCGACAGGTATTATGCCGGACTGTCTGTCACACATATAAACCAGCCGAACATAAAGTTCTCCAAAGGGATTTCATATTTAAGCCGTCATTATTATCTTACAGCAGGTTACATCCTGCAGTTGCCGAATCCTTCACTTGAATTGCTGCCCTCACTTTACACCATAAGCGATGGAAAAGTTTTCCATTTTTCTGCAACTTCTTTGATAAGATACAATAAAAAGATATGGGGTGGCGTTTCTTACAGACCCGGAGATGCAATAGCAGCAATACTGGGCATTGAATTGTTTAATGGAATAAGAATTGGTTATGCATATGATTTCCCGGTTTCAGACATTATCAGAAATACAAGCGGATCTCATGAATTCATGGTCAATTACTGCTTCGATATCAGTCTGGGCAAAAGCCCATCGAGATATAAAAGTATAAGGTTTTTATAATAAATGTTTGAAAAAAACGTACTTGCAATACAAAATCCTATAGCAATATGAAAAAGGTAATTTTTTCAGCTCTGATTACAATAGTTGTGTTAAGTGGCTGCGGTTCATCAAATACCGGAGAGCTGACTGGCATTGCGGGGAGAAAGAACTTTTTTGAGCCTGAACCTTTTGAAATGGCATTTATACCCGCCGGGAGTTTTGAGATGGGTCCCAGCGATCAGGATGCAGTCTTCGCCGCAAATGCAATTTCAAAAACAGTAACCGTCGATGCCTTCTGGATGGATCAGACTGAAATAACAAATAATAAATACCGCCAGTTTGTATACTATGTGCGTGATTCCATTCTTCGTACAAACCTGGGAAATGCCGGGGTGCCTGACAGGGAATACTTTATGGTTGACAGGGAAGGCAACGTAATTGAGCCAAATGTGATAAACTGGGACGAAAGGATTGATCCCGAGGAAGAAACAACAGCAGCAGTTCTGGAGGAAATGTATTACCCGCCGGAGGAAAGATTCAATGGCAAAAAGCAGATCGATATCAGAAAATTAAACTACTCTTATTTCTGGGTAGATTATCAGCAGGCAGCAAAATCGAGGTATGTATACGATTATGCAAACAATACAGGCAAATATGAAGGCCAGGTTACCAATCCCGATGGTACCCGGACCGAGGTAAAAGACCGCTCTTCCTTTATAAGGCGTAATGTGATAAATATATATCCCGACACGCTTTGCTGGATAAGGGACTTTACATATTCATTCAATGATCCGCAGGCTGATCTTTATTTCTGGCATCCATCGTTCGATGATTATCCTGTGGTAGGTGTGTCATGGGTTCAGGCTACAGCTTTCAGCAGATGGAGAACAGATTACATGAATACGGCTCTCAGGAAGAACGGAGTTGCCGATGTCCAGGCATACAGGCTTCCCCTTGAAACAGAGTGGGAATATGCTGCCAGAGGCGGCCTCGACCTGTCAATGTATCCCTGGGGAGGACCCTATACCAGAAATTACCAGGGCTGTTTCCTTGCCAACTTCAAGCCATTGCGCGGAAACTATATCGACGACGGAACAGTTTACACCTCAAAAGTGGGTTCCTATGAACCTAATGAATACGGATTGTTTGATATGTCCGGAAACGTAGCTGAATGGACCAGCGGTGCTTATCACCCTTCAGCATACATTTTCCAGCACGATCTTAATCCGAACTATGAATATAATGCAACCCCGCAGGATCCTCCTGTAATGAAGAGAAAGGTAATAAGGGGAGGCTCATGGAAGGATATTGCATATTTCCTCCAGACAAGCTCACGCGATTATGAGTACCAGGATTCAACAAAATCATATATAGGTTTCCGTAATGTAAGATCCTATATCGGTGTAAGCCAGTAAAACGTTTAACCAGATTAATAGCAAAACATCTTAATTAACATAATCTTTAAAACATCAGGTAATGAGCCTAGCAGAATTAGTACAAAGCAGCGGATGGAAGAATTTTATGGCCAAGCTTTATGGTATAGGCGCTTCTATCGTAATCATCGGAGCTCTTTTTAAAATACAGCACTGGCCACTGGCAGGCTTGATGCTTACCGTTGGACTTTGCACAGAATCAATAATCTTCTTCTTTTCAGCCTTTGAGCCGCTTCATGAAGAGGTGGACTGGACTCTGGTTTATCCGGAACTGGCTGGCATTCCTGAAGAGGAACCCGGAGCTCTGGGAGCCCGTGATTCAGGATTCCGCGGCGGTATCGGCGGCGGCGGAGGTGGGGGTGGTTCTCTTGCCCTGTCAAAATTCGATGAGATGCTTGAGAAAGCCGAAATAACACCTGATCTCTTCCAGAAACTTGGAGTGGGCATGCAAAAGCTCAGCGAAACAACATCGAACATAAATGTAATGGGTGATGTTTCAGCTGCTTCGGCAAAATATATGAACACTATTCATGCTGCCAACGAATCACTTAACAAATTGTCGGAAACCTACCAGGCAACTACAAGAACAATAAATGACACCCAGCTAACCTATGGGAAAATGGCTGAAACGGTTTCAATCATTGATTCCGGAGGGAAATCCTATCAGCAGCAGTTGGAGTCGCTTAACAAGAATCTTTCGGCCCTGAATGCAGTTTATGAACTTCAGCGCAAAGGAGCCGACGAGCACATGAGGGAATCTGATAACCTTCAGAAAGGTATCCAGGGATTGATGAAAGACATAAATGATTCAGCAGGTGATGCAAAAAAATACCGGGACCAAATTGCAAAATTAAATGACAATCTGACAGCGCTTAATAATGTATATGGGAATATGCTTGCTGCTATGAATGTTAAATAATAACATTTAAATAATAAAATTAAACTACCTGAAAAATGGCTCACGAAAGGCTGTCTCCACGGCAAAAGATGATCGGTATGATGTACCTGATACTTACCGCCATGCTTGCACTTAACGTGTCAAAGGAAGCCGTTGAAGCTTTTAAAAAAGTAGATAAGAGTCTGACCACGACTATTGCAAACTACGTTATTAAGAATAATTTGATATACAGTGAGTTTGATAGAGCAGCTGCTGAAAATCCCACCAAAGCTGGTAAGTTCAAGACAACTGCCTATGAGGTTAAAACACGTGCTGATGAGTTATACAATTATATTCAGGATCTCAAGATTGAAATAATAACGAAGGCTGAAGGCGAAGATACCCCGGCAATAAAGGGAAATGAGGTTTTTATAGAGGAGGTTAAGAAAATTGATGAAAACAATGTACCCTCTGAAGTACTGATCGGAGCCAGTGAAGCCGGAAAAGCAAATACTCTGAAAGCGCTTATTAACGATTACCGTGAGTTTCTTATAAGCACTCTCGACGGCAAGAATCCTACAGCAGAAGATGCATTGGTCAAAAGTCTGAATACCGACGACGGACGTGATCCCGGAGGGCAGCCCACAAGGTGGGAAAACCTGACTTTTCAGACACTGCCGCTGGTCGCAGTCATCACGATCCTTTCAAAAATGCAGGTCGACGTAAGGAACGGTGAAACAGAAGTATTAAACCATCTGTATTCACAAATTGATGCTGCTTCATTCAAATTCAACAAACTGGTCCCGATCGTCATACCCAACTCAAACTATGTTACCCTGGGAAGCGATTATGAAGCGACAGTATTCATATCTGCCGCTGATACCACCCAGTCACCGAATATTACGGTTAACGGATCAGTCCTTCCTCTTGACGATGCCGGAAGGGGCATCTATAAGGTCAGGGCATCAACAACGGGGCCAAAGACATGGGGAGGTATAATATCACTTAAAGCTCCTGACGGTTCAACAAAGACATATGATTTCAAGTCTTCATATTTTGTCGGGGAACCAAATGTGGTTGTATCCCCTACTGCAATGAATGTGATGTACTATGGAATAGATAATCCTATCGACGTGTCGGTTCCGGGTGTAAGTCCCGACAAAATAAAAATTAAAGTGGTCAATGGATCCTTCTCAACAGTAAAAGTAAAGAATTCAAAAGGTGTTCCCTTCAGGGGTAACTGGGCTGTAAAACCTGCAGCAATCGGTCAGCCTGTTCAGGTTATTGTGTCAGCTGAAGCTGGTGGTAAACCAACCACATACCCGCCTATTGAATTCAGGGTGAAACCGATTCCACCTCCAATAGCAGTTTTTGCAGGCAAGAATACAGGAACTGTTCCGAAAAACACTGCCGCTGCACAAACAGGAGTTTACGCCACTCAGCCCGACTTTGATTTTGACCTGGTATATAAGGTAACAGGCTTTACAGTACTATACACTGATAACAGGGGAGACTTTGAAGAAAAGAGCAATAGCAGCGCTCTTACAGCTGACCAGAAGGCGCTTATAAACCGGCTTACAAGGGGAAAAAATCTGTTCATAAAAGATATCAAGGCTCTTGGACCGGATGGAAGGACTCTTGACCTTAATCCGATAATATTAAAGATTGACTAGCTAATAAATTGTAAAACAATGAATAAGAAAATCTTTTTTGGAATTATCACTTTTGCAATATGCGGGATGGCAAATGCTCAGTCGTTTGGTGATATTTACCAGAAATCAATAGTTGATAATAAAAAGATTAACTATCCATATCTGAGGGAAGCCGATGTTATATGGTCTAAAAAGATCTGGCGCCTTATTGACCTGAGAGAAAAAATAAACCAGCCCCTGTATTATCCTACAAAAATAACTCAGGACGGAAGGAAAAGCCTGATAACCATCCTGCTTGAAGAAATAGAGTCGGGACGGCTCAAAGCTTTTTCAGCGATGGATTCAAATCTCCCTACCACATATGACGAGATCGAAACCAATATGGGTGCAACCACTAAAGTCCAGTCGATCCAGATCAATGCAGAGGGAGCCACAAAAGACACTACAATCACCGAGGAAGCAAAACCAGAAGAGGTAAAACAGCTTCTTGTATATGAAGAGTGGTACTTCGACAAGAAATTATCAAAGCTCGACGTAAGGATTATTGGCATCATGCCCTACTGGATGGGATATGACCAGGAAATGGGGCGTGCGCTAAGGAAACCACTATTCTGGATCAAATATGATGATATCCGGGATGTACTGGCAAAGCAGGAAGCATTTATAGCAAATAATGACGCTCAGAGAATATCGTTCGACGACCTCTTTATGCAAAGGAGATTCGGCAGTGTAATATTCGGAGAATCAAACGTCTTTGACGACAGGCAGATAAACGATTATACAGTGGGTAAGTACACCCTGTTTGAAGCAGAAAGGATCAAAACAGAGCTGTTCAATTTCGAGCACGACCTCTGGGAATTTTAATAAAGGATTTTTAAAGGCTGTATCAAAGGTAATTCCATCTCCCCTTGCAACGGTTAGTTTGGAGAAGAGCTAATCAGCCTAAATTAAAACAGGGAGAAAATCAAAAGGAAGATTTTTGATACAGCTTTTTTATTGATACTTTTCCCCGGAAGCATTCTTTACATCCTCCAGGTAATTTTTAATGTTCTGTTCTTCATCTTTCCTCACAATAAGAAGGACATCATCTGAATCGACAACAATAAAATCTTTAAGACCCTGAATGACTGCGACCTTGCCAGGTGAGATATTAAAAATATTCCCTTTCGCGTCGTAAGTTAATACTTCTCCCCTCACCAGGCAATTACCTTTTTTGTCAATCTTCGAATGATCGTAAAGCGAACTCCAGGTACCCAGATCGGACCATCCGATATCAGCACAGATCACATAAACATTATCAGCTTTTTCCATTATGCCATAGTCAATCGATATGCTTTTGCATTCGATATAGGTCTTTCCGATGAATTTATTTTCTTTCTCGGTTCCGTACAGATCCCTTCCATCGTTAAAGGCTGCAAACATGTCGGGAAGGTGTTTTTCAAAAGCTGCAAGTATCGACTTGATATTCCAGATAAATATTCCTGAATTCCAGTAA
>CAZTDW010000140.1:0-10908 GCA_964611835.1 uncultured Rikenellaceae bacterium
TTATGAATCATGCGCTCTAACCATCTGAGCTATCTCGCCCTTTGTCCTCCGTAGCTTCAGCGAAGGAGGAGTTAGTACTCCTATTCTATCGCAGAGCTGTCAGTTAATAGTGTCACTTTCTCGCATCACCTTAGCGAAGGCGTAACTTTTTGAGGGTGCAAATATAAAGAGTTACCATCAAAATTCCAATATGATTTTTTCTTTTGATATTTTTTTCTATATTGCAAAGTAGAAGGGTTAATACAGGGTTTATGAAATGAGGCTGAAGTACGAACTTGAATATACTTTGAATTGCTCACTAAAAACACTTTTCCCACGGCTTAGTACCCCGGAAGGACTCAGTGAATGGTTCGCAGACAGTGTGATTATTGATGGGGATGTCTTTACCTTTATCTGGAACAAGGCTGAATATAAAGCCCGGATTGTAACAGTCAGGGAAAACAAGCTTGTCAGGTTTGAATGGACCGACACCATTGAAGACAATGAGACTAATTATTTTGAATTCAAAATATTGGTGCATGACCTTACCGGCGATCTTGCTCTTATAATAACCGATTTTGCGGAGCCGGATGAAAAGGAAGACGCCATTTACCTGTGGGACACCCAGATAACAGATCTTAAAAGAGCATTGGGGATCTGATCTCATTTAAGCCCATTCCCCGGGGCGACCTCCGCAATAATACAATTGGCAAAACCCGGTTATACATTATTGCAAAAAATCAAGTAATTTTGCATCTTGAAAATTTAAGGTTGTGAAGAAACTCGACAGATTTGTATTGAAATCATTTATCGGACCACTGATCCTTACTTTTTTCATTGTGCTGATCATCCTTATCCTCCAGTTCCTGTGGATGTATGTTGATGAACTTGCCGGTAAAGGACTTGAGATAAAGATCCTTGCCGAACTTTTATTCCAGTTCTCATTGTCATTCGTCCCGATGGCACTTCCCCTGGCTATATTGCTTGCATCCCTCATGACTTTCGGGAATATGGGAGAATACAGCGAGCTCACAGCTCTCAAATCCTCTGGAATACCTCTGAAGAGGATCATGAGGTCGCTTGTTATACTTGTCGCCTTTATATCTGTGATCTCTTTCTTTTTTTCCAATAATGTGCTTCCATATTCAAACAAGAAAGCTAGAACCCTTCTCTATGATATCCGCCGTAAACGACCTGACATAAACATGCAGGCCGGCACCTTCAACAACGATATCGATGGATTCAGCATCAAGATTACTTCAAAAGATCCTGTTTCCAACCGGCTCGACAGGTTATACATATACGACCACCGCGACAACAAGGGAAATGTTTCGGTGACTTATGCGGATTCGGGCTATATGAGGGTTTCACAGGATGAGACCGCACTGAGCATGGTTCTTTACAATGGATACTCATACAATGAGATGCCCGAAAAGGAGGATGAAATACAGGAGAAAAAATATCCTTTCCGAAAAGATTATTTCAGGGAACAGACAATTCTTGTCTCCCTTTCCGGATTCGACCTCGAACGGACTGAAATAGATCTGTTCAAGTCGCATTCAGCAATGAAAAACATTGCACAGCTTACACACGACATAGATTCACTGAATAAAAGATATAATACGCGTGTCGAAACATATTATGATGAGTTCGACATGAGTAAACTTTACACCGGAAGGAGAAGGATCGTCACGCGCATACGCCATGCCAGGGGTGACTCTATCCAGACCGAACAGGTTAAACCGTTCAATGCCGACGAACTATACAAATCATTGCCCGATGCGGAAAAAAAAGCGGTCCTGACAAATGCTATAAATGTGCTGAAGGATGCGGGTAATTTCCTCACCACAAAAAACGAATCGCTCCACTCAGAGGTCAAATACATAAAAAACTATGAGGTGAACTGGAGCAAGAAATTCACTCTATCGTTCGCCTGCCTGGTCTTCTTCTTTATCGGGGCACCTCTCGGTGCAATAATAAGAAAGGGTGGACTTGGAACACCTGCGGTAATATCTGTTCTTTTTTTCGTAATATGGTACGTCATTTCCCTTTCGGGAGAAAAGCTTGTCGAGGAGAACCTTATTAGCACCTTCGCAGGCATGTGGGCCTCATCCTATATCCTTCTCCCGATAGGCTTGTTCCTCACATACAAGGCTTCAAACGATTCGATGATGATGAATGTGGAAACCTACATTGGTTTCCTGAAGAAGATCAAGGATTACCTTTACAGGATCATAATTACCGGCACAAAAAGGAAGCCTGGGGAAAAAAAATAAATTTCTTATGATGGAAAAGATAAAACTTAATACTATTGAAGAGGCTATTGAAGACATCAGAAAAGGAAAGCTGCTGATAGTCGTGGATGATGAAGACAGGGAAAATGAGGGAGATTTCATATGTGCAGCCGAACTCATAACTCCGGAAATAGTAAATTTCATGGCGAAGCATGGCAGGGGGCTAATATGTGCAGCACTGCCTGAAGAGAGATGCGAGGAACTTGAACTTGAACTGATGGTAGGTAACAACACCTCTCTTCATGAAACCCAGTTTACCGTTTCGGTCGATCTCCTTGGGTCTGAAACTACAACGGGAGTCTCTGCCAGGGATCGTGCCCTCACTATAAAGGCCCTTGTAGATCCCGCGACAAAGCCTTCCGATCTCGGACGCCCTGGACATATATTCCCTCTAAAAGCCAAAACGAAAGGAGTACTGAGGAGAGCTGGCCATACCGAAGCTGTGGTTGACCTGACCCGGCTGGCCGGACTAAGCCCCGGCGGCGCACTTGTTGAAATAATGAATGACGATGGTTCGATGGCTCGGTTGCCCGACCTTGAATTACTGAGACAGAAATTCAATATCAAAATTGTGGCCATCAGGGATCTGATCAGATTCACTCTTGAAAGAGATTCCATAATTGAAAAAGGCGAAAAGGTGAAACTTCCCACCGAACATGGCGAGTTTGAATTCATCCCATTCAGACAAACGAGCAACGGCCTTGAACATGCAGCTCTGGTAAAAGGAACCTGGACGAAAGATGAACCTGTGCTTGTCAGACTGCATTCATCGTGCTTCACGGGCGATATCTTCGGCTCAATGAGATGTGACTGCGGCGCGCAACTCCACAAGGCAATGCAGATGGTCGAAACTGAAGGTAAGGGTGTGGTTATTTATCTTAGTCAGGAAGGGCGCGGCATCGGACTTTTCAACAAGATCAAAGCATACAAGCTCCAGGATGAAGGGATGGATACCGTACAGGCTAATCTTAAGCTGGGATTTGGAGAAGACGAAAGGGATTATGGAGTCGGAGCCAGCATTATGAGGGAACTTGGTCTTGGAAAAATCCGGCTTATTTCAAATAATCCGGTTAAGAGAGCAGGGCTTGAAGGATATGGCATCAGCATCGTGGAAGCAGTACCTCTTGAAATACCTGCAAATCCGTTCAATGAATTCTATCTGAAGACAAAAGCCAACAAAATGGGCCATAACCTTACCTGCTACAAGCATATTGTCAAGGATTGATATTTTTATTAGATTTGTATGACAAAAGGAATGTCTACAGTCTATGAAAAATCTCAGGGTAGTTTTTATGGGAACTCCCGGATTTGCAGTTGCTTCTCTTGGTTCACTTCTCATAAACGGATACAATGTAGTTGCTGTTGTTACAGCTCCTGACAAACCTGCAGGAAGAGGCAGGACATTATCAGAATCTGCAGTAAAGCAATTTGCGGAATCAAATTACCTGTATCTCCTGCAACCTGCAAACCTTAAGGATCCTGAATTTATAAAGAGCCTGGTTGCACTTAAACCTGACATAATAGTGGTTGTGGCTTTCAGGATGCTCCCCGAGGAGGTCTGGCGAATACCTGCCATGGGAACCATCAATCTTCATGCGTCGCTGTTGCCGCAATACCGGGGCTCTGCACCTATTAACCACGCGATAATCAATGGAGAATCAGTAACAGGCCTTACTACATTCCTGATTGACGACAAGATAGACACAGGCAACATTCTTCTGCGAGAGGAGGTCACGATTTTCCCGAATGAGAATGCGGGAGATCTTCATGACAGGTTGATGAAATACGGGGCAAGACTTATAATCAGAACCCTGTCAGCAATAACTGAAAACAGCATCAGCCCACAGCCGCAAACAAATTTCATGATCCCCGGTGAAATTCTCAGAACTGCACCTAAAATATTCCCGGAACATTGCATTGTTGACTGGAACAACACTCCGGAGAGAATTCATAATCTGATCAGGGGACTGTCACCATCACCCACCGCAAGATCAGCATTCATCAAGGAGAATAAGACTGTTTCATACAAAATATTTGAAAGCCTGCCGGAATCAGAAGCACATAATAAAAGAGCCGGAGAAATCTCCTCAGATGGGAAGAGTTACCTTAAGATTGCCTGTAAAGGAGGATTTGTCAGAATACTAAACCTGCAGGCAGAGGGCAGGAACAGGCTTAATGTTAATGAATTCCTGCGCGGATTCAGAATAGAGGGATTCAGCAGCTGAAAACTTTACTGGCCGGCGGGTTTCATGCTCCTAAGCCAGATCTTCTGACCGGAAGAAGGCTCTGACCCTGAACTCATCCTGTTCATCTCCAGCAGGTCCCCAAGTTTTATCCCATATAACTGAGAGATTGCATACATGGTCTCCCCTTCCGCTGCAGTGTGAAAATCCCTGCCGGTTTCAGCCTTGTCTCTTTTGGGCTGCAGATAAAGCATCTGCCCGGGAACAGGGGTAAAATTATCCTGTAGCTCATTATATCTGGGAAGCTCCCATCTAAGAAGCTGGAATTCATTTTCAAGTTTTTCCCTTGTGTCCCCAGCCTTGACAATTATGTACTGAAGCTTGTTATTTTCACTGATTCTCGGAACCCTGGCCAGAACAGCTCCAAAAGTAACGCCGGTATCTTCGCCGACAACCGGTGGTTTTCCTGAGGTTCCTGCAGGCGCTGGCGACGCAGTCTCTTTTTCAGGCATTTTTGGACGGGGCTTATTTGATGAGGCGATATACGAGTCGTCAAAAAGATAAAGCTTGTTTTCCTCTATTTTTCTTATCAGCAGATTTGCATATTCGGGATTTGTGGCATACCCGGCCTTTTTCAGTCCATGGGCCCAGGCCTTGTAATTCTTGGGATCCAGATCAAAAAGGAAACTGTAACGCGATCCAGATCTTAAAAAATCCGAATGATCATAATATGAGTCCTCAACTTTCTTGTATTTCCTGAAACACTCATTCCTGCGGTCATCATGCTGTCTCATTGTCTGGCCCTTCCAGTCATTGTGACATTTAATCCCGAAATGATTGTTCGCCATCCTGGCAAGAGTGCTGCGTCCATAATCAGATTCAAGCATTCCCTGTGCAAGGGTTATGCTTGCAGGCACTCCCGTTCTTTTCATCTCACTTACTGCAAGATCCTTGTAAGATTGTATATAAGTTGACGCCGTACCGCTGATAACGGCAGGAGAAGTGGCCTGCCTGCTTGTCCTGCATGAAATCAGCGATATCAGAGTGAACAGAAAAAAAGTATAACAAATATTCTTCACCAGACTCTTTGCAATTTCCGGCAAAAATACAAAAAGAATTCAAAGTACTGGTAAGGGGCAATCAGCATCATGCCAAATGATAAAAGGATCACCGGACCATCAATCTTCGCTAATTTTACTAATTTTGTTAGCTATCGGCTACAAGCTTAATTATGGCAGAAATTAAAAACATTTCTTTCTCCTATCTGGAATATGACAGTATCGATGACCTTGACGGGTTATACATCAAACTTATAGAAGAGGCAAAGAAAGCATCTGAAGACGCCTATGCTCCATATTCCGGCTTCAGGGTAGGGGCTGCGGTTCTGCTTGAATCGGGGAAGATAATACGGGGATCAAACGTTGAAAATGCAGCATTCCCATCAGGTATTTGCGCTGAGAGAACTGCCATGTCTTATTCGGTGTCAAATTTCCCCGGGGATAAACCATCAGCAATCGCCATCGCCGCCATGAATGGCAATAATTTTACTTATACCCCGGTCTCTCCCTGCGGAAACTGCCGCCAGATGATAACCGAGGAGGAGTTTCGGAATAACAGGGAAATTAAGATTTTACTCTATGGAGAAAACAGGATCCTTGTTATTGAAAATGCTGCTTCTCTTCTCCCTTTACAGTTCAACAAGGAAGCCCTTAATCTTTATCATCCCTGATAATAAGCTGGAAGCCAGCCCCGTGAATATTTTTTATATTGATCCTTTCGTCTTCCGACAAAAATTTCCTGAGCTTTGTAATGTATACGTCCATGCTTCTTGCAGTAAAGTAATCATCAGAACCCCAAATCTTTTTCAGAGCCATTTCCCTGCCTATAAGCTCATTGGGATTTAAGGCGAGCAGTTCAAGCAGCTGCGCCTCCTTAGGAGAGAGCTTTTTTTCTTCATTACCGGAGGTTAGAGTCCTGAGCCTGACGTTGAAAACAAACTTGCCAATCTCAAATATATCTTTGTTACCGGTCTGAAAATCGCGCCGTGACAGGATTGCCCGGATCTTTGCCAGGAGGATATCAGTATCAAATGGTTTAGTAATGTAATCGTCACCACCTGCTCCATAACCTTTCAGAACGTCATCCTTCAGCTTCTTTGCAGTAAGAAAGACTATGGGTACGGAGTTGTTTATATTTCTTATTTCACCTGCTATAGTAAATCCATCGACATGGGGAAGCATAACGTCAAGAATGCAGATATCAAATACCCCCTGCCTGAAATGATCCATGGCATATTTACCATCATCAACCCATTCCACTTCATAATCATTCAGTTCAAGATAGGATTTCAAAACCGAGCCAAAGCTCAGGTCATCCTCAACGAGAAAGATTTTTGCTGATTTCATTTTTTTCAGTTTTCCCAGTTAAATGGCAAGAATATCTCGAACCTGCTGCCCCTGCCAGGTTCACTGAAGACATTTATTGATCCCCTGTGAGCATCAATGATTGCACGTACATAATTCAGTCCGAGTCCAAATCCCTTAACATCATGAACATTTCCCGAACTCTGACGGTAAAATCTTTCAAATATCTTGCTCTGAACACTCTTTGTCATACCGATCCCCTTGTCCTGTACTTCCATTAATATTCCACCATTGGAATTCGAGGTTGAAACGGTGATATCAGGAAATTCAGGAGAATATTTAATTGCGTTGTCAAGAAGGTTATTGACCAGATTTGTAAGATGTTCCTGGTCTCCATATATTACAGGATTATCTGCTTTGAGTTGAAGACTGATCTTTCCTTTCTTCTGGTTTACGTGAATTTCAATTGTTTCAGCTGCTCTCTCAATTATAGAGTGAAGTGAAAGGTTTTCATAATTGAAATTAATTTCCTTCTTGTCGAGGGATGCTATCTGAAGAATGGTTTCTACCTTTTTGTTCATCCTGCTGTTTTCCTTTTTGATCATCCCTATAAAATGACGGATGCTTGCCTCATCCTTGATCACCTTGGGATTTGTTATCGTGTCGGCAGCAAGTGAAATAGTAGCTATGGGCGTTTTAAACTCATGAGTCATGTTGTTGAGAAAATCGGACTTCATTTCCGAGATCCTTTTCTGCCTTATTATGAAAAAGAGACTCAGAGCAAACGTGGCCAGAATTATGAATGAGAACAGTAACGATCCTCCGAGGATCCAGGCCATTGACCTGAGAACATAATTGGTCCTGCCCGGAAAAATAACAGAAAGAATCATATTCTGACTTATAATATTGTCAGGGAAGAGCTGCACTTTGTAGATACTCTTTAGAAAATCACTTTTGCCTGATTTTGTATAAGCCCCCTCCTCCACCTTACCGTCCTTTATTATAGCAAACTCAAAAGGAGTTTCAATGCCGGAGAAAAGGAAAGCTCTCTGCAGCGCAAAACCCACCTCATTTTTATCAAGATCCATGGTCTTCTCCCACTGATATACCTCTGAAATCATCTGATCGGTCATGTTCTGGAACTGATTAGCCCTTCTTCTTACCCAATCGAGGAATTCCTGACGGTTAACATAAACTGACTGTGAATTGTTCGGATACCGGTCAGGCTTTCTTGCCACGCCCATCTGACTCTGATTCTCAGGAGGCACCATCATTATAGCACCTGTATCCGCGTAAAAAGTTGTGTCGGTATGCGATATTTTGGAATTCCTTAGCATGAAGTTGCCTCCTGAATCAACGGATCCTGTCACAGACTGCTTTGTAACGCTGAAATTAAAACTCTTGCCGTCTGAAGAAGAATAGCTGCCCACGCTAAGGTAACTGGATATTCCGCCTTCAAAATTTATCTGCGACAGCGGGTCATCGAACATTAGGTCGTTGAAAAAGCTCAACCGCCTGTTCGACTCTATTGAATTGGCTGCATCACTGAGACTTGCAATTACTGCCCTGTTAAAATTCTCATTCCGGATATTTACCGCATTTCTAATCCAGACAATCTGAACCCATATGATACCCGTAAGTGATACCAGCATCATTATTATCAGACCTATAAACTTATTGCGGTTCATGATTGCAAATTTAAGCTATTGGCTTCTTTTTAAGCAAGGTTTTAACGTTTCCTTAACGCAAATTAACCTGACATTAACGAGCCCTGCACAAGGTATGGGTAATTTTGTGCTTACACCAAATAAATAAAGCCATGAAAAGATTTAAGATCCTCCTGCCGGTGTTACTGGCCTGCATCCTGCCATTCTCATTTCTGAACGGGCAGGAAAAGAAAACTGAAAAGAAAATAAAAGTAGTTGTGGCTGATAAAAACGGCCCTGAGGTGGTTTTAGACACAACATTTTCCGGAAGCTATGACATTGATTCGGTATTGCTGAAGGATGGAAGCATCATCTTTCTTGGGAAAAACACAGGGGATGTTGCATCCGGATCTTCTTCCCAGAGAAAAGAGGTCTGTGTAACTGCTGTCACAGATAAAAAAGACAATGGGAAGAGAAAAACCATAACTGTTATCTGTTCTGATTCACCGGAGGTGAATGAAACAGGTGATGATGAAGGAACCAGGAAGGTAATAATAAGGAAATCCCTAAAGGACGGGAAAAAGGACTCAGGATCATATGTTTATGTTAATGAGTATGAAAATGTCCTGAGGGATCTTGAAGAGGGTGAAGAGCATTCCCCTGATGATGATTTTATCGATAAAAATACCGACAGGACAAAATATGTGATAGCCAAAAAAGGGATTGTAGTCACAATTGAAGGGGATAATGAGGTCCTCGCAGAAGATATCAGAAAAGAGATTGAAAAGAAGCTGAACAGTAATCCAGAATAAAAACACAACTGCAATAATAGTCATGAAGTCAGATCATCTGGTGGATGTCCCTAAACGACAACGTTGCTGAAATATCTCCATACATCTGTTTCCGGAAGGGGGGCAGTAATGACAATTTTCTCTTTTTTCACCGGATGAACCAGTTCAAGTTTTCTGGCAAAAAGGTTGATGCTGCCATCGCTGTTTGACCTGGGATACCCGTATTTAAGATCACCTTTTACCGGACATCCGATCTTTGCTAGCTGAGCCCTTATCTGGTGGTGACGGCCTGAATGCAGTTCTATCTCCAGAAGGAAGTAACGTTCAGATCTTCCTGCAAGTTTGTATCCAAGTGATGCTTTTAGCGATCCTTTCACCTCATTATCATAAACATAGGCTTTATTTTGTCTCTCATTCTTCTTGAGAAAATGGGTAATGGTGGCCTCATCATCCGGAGGCCTGTCTCCCACAATGGCAAGGTATGTTTTCCTGATTTCCCTTGTTCTGAACATCTCGTTAAGCCTCCGCAGTGCTTTTGAAGTTCTTGCATAAAGGATCACTCCGCCCACAGGCCGGTCAAGCCTGTGAACAACTCCCAGGAAAACCTCACCGGGCTTATTATATTTTTTTGACAGATAAGCCTTTATTTCCGAATCAAGGGAACTGTCTCCGGTCGCATCACCCTGGGAGAGATCCGACGGTTTTTTGTTTACAGCCAGAAGATGATTATCTTCATAAAGGACTTCAATCATAATATACTTAACTAATACTGCTCCTTTTCGTTTGGGAAGGAAAGAGTTCTTACATCACTGATATAGGTCTGCACGGCTCCCTTAATTTCGTCATACAGATTATGATATCTTCTAAGGAATCGTGGAGAAAACTCCTGTGTTATTCCCAGCATATCGTGAAGGACGAGCACCTGCCCGTCTGTTTTGGGTCCGGCGCCAATTCCTATTACAGGTATCCTTAAGGTTGTGGCTACTTCTTCAGCCAATCTGGCAGGAATCTTTTCAAGCACAACAGCAAAGCAACCTGCTTTTTCCAGTATCCTTGCATCTTCAATAAGACGGCGTGCCTCTTCCTCCTCTCTTGCCCTGACTACGTAAGTCCCAAATTTATGGATCGACTGGGGAGTAAGACCAAGGTGACCCATTACCGGGATTCCGGCTGACAATATCCGCTCGATCGATTCTGCAATCTGATGGCCACCTTCAAGTTTGACAGCATGCGCTCCGGTCTCCTTCATGATCCTTATTGAAGAGGCAAGAGCCTCCTTTGAATTCCCCTGGTAGGTCCCGAAAGGAAGGTCAACAACAACCAGGGCCCTTCTTACCGCACGCACCACCGAAGCAGCATGGTAAATCATGTTCTCAAGGGTTATAGGCAATGTCGTTTCATAACCTGCCATGACATTCGAAGCCGAATCTCCTACCAGTATTACATCAATCTCAGATTCATCAAGTATCCTGGCCATAGAATAATCATAGGCAGTAAGCATGGCAATTTTCTCGCCTTTAAGCTTCATCTCATGAAGCACATGTGTTGTTACCCTTCTGACAGATTTATGGATCGACATGTCTATGTGGTATTTGTTGATTGTTGAGTGTTCAATATTCAGTAGTCACTAATCATTTATTACGTAACCGGAG
>CAZTDW010000141.1:0-10763 GCA_964611835.1 uncultured Rikenellaceae bacterium
ATGCATTAAACTGATAAGGGAAAATTTCAGATGGATAGTTGCAGGGAACCATGATCTTTTTTCTGCAGGCAGAGTTCCTTCATGGACTGATGGTTTTCAATTTCCGGATGGCTGGTTCGGAATGATCCCAACCGACAGGAAACTCAATGCAGCAGGAAAGGTATGGTGTTATGACGGCGATGATGAAACAGACGTGGGGGAGGATGAAATAGCTTTTCTTGGTTCACTTCCTGAGTTCATTGTAACCGGTGTATCCGGGATTAATTGTCTGTTCTCTCATTACCTCTTTCCCGATCTTACCGGATCAACCACCCGTTATGCAGAGAGGGGAAGGCATCTTAACGACCACTGGAAATTCATGGATGCCAATGAAGTTCTTTACTCGTTTTCAGGGCATACACATAGCCACTTCACAGGTTTCGCATACAGAAATGCCGGATCTTTCTTCAGGGCCTTCCAGAACCTGCCCAATGATTCATTCCGGCTTGGAAATGAAAAGACAATAATAGCCCTTCCTCCACTGTCAGGTGAAAAAGGAAGAACCGGATTCTCTGTTTTTGATACGGAACTGAAACAATTGTCAGTAATCCATTTTGTACAGGCTGACTGAGAAATTATGGACTGGTTGAAAAACTTAATAAAGAACAGAATTATCTGGCTGAAGATTGACCTTCCAGCCTTTATTGCATTCATTTTCTTTGCCGGCCTGATCTTTTTATACCTGATTCCCGGATTTGAAAAGGTTATGATGGACAGAAAAAGAATAATGCTTGAGGAGATATCATCGTCCGTCTATTCTCTTCTTGACCATTTTTACCGGATGGAATCCGATGAAGGACTTACACAGGCTGAGGCACAGGACCTTGCAAGGTCATCAATAGGTAGTATCAGGTATGGATCAGACCTGAAGGATTATTTCTGGATAACGGACATGCACCCTGTAATGATTGAACACCCTTACAGGAGTGACCTTAACGGTAAAGACCTTTCTGATTTCCGCGATTCAAAGGGCAAGTTCGTATTTGTCGAGTTTGTTAAGGCTGTATCAGCCTCCGGCCAAAGTTATGTTGATTATATGTGGCAGTGGAAAGACGACTCGACCCGTATTGTACCGAAATTATCCTATGTAAGACTGTTCAAGCCATGGGGTTGGATAATTGGTACCGGGATATACATAGAAGATGTGAAATCGGAAATAAGAAGGATTGAAACCCGTGCCCTTATAATATCCGGTATCATAGCGGCCATCATTATTCTGCTTCTTACTGCAATAACAAGACAGAGCCACAGGATAGAGCAAAAAAGGAAGGATACAGAGAATGATCTCATAAGATCAAAGGAACTTTACAGAACACTGGCTGAAGCTGCCACTGAAGGCGTGCTAATATGGTCACCTGATGGTATTCATGCAAATAAGACTATTCTGTCGCTGCTGAATTACACGGAAGAGGAGATAAACAACAGGTACCTTAATGAACTGCTTTCTTCCCAGGAATTAGAAATACCGGACAGTTTTGAAGTATTCTATGAAAACCTTCGGGATAGATTATACGGTGAATGTGAACTTAAAAACCGTGAAGGAGCTTCCATAAAGGTTCATTCTGATTTCTCGAGGATGATCATAGATGAGAAAAAGGCTGTGATGGTAGTTGTGAGACCCGTGGTAATTACATCACACAACATGTTCTTTTCCCCGGCTTCAGAAATTATTGATTCAATCGGAACAGGATTCTTCAGGATAACATTCGGACGGAAAAACAGGTTTTTGCTTGCTTCCAGGCCCACCCTTAAGATGCTTGGCTATAGCAGCATGGATGAATTGTCGGCCGTAAGCGTTGAATCTCTGTTTGTATCGGATGACCAGTACCAGCTCTTGAAAAGAAACCTTGCCCTTAAAAAGCCTGTCCTTAATATGATTGCCGGTTTGAAGAAGAAGACCGGGACTCCTTTTAAGGCAATTATAAGCGTGGTGGTTGAAGAACGTAACTATCCTGAGATATGGTGCGAAGGTACCATAGAATACCTTGGACCGTCTGAAGCCGGCATTACTGACAGCCTGCCTGATCCCTGGAGCGGTATTTCAAACCTGATTTCATCGGCCACCAGCTCCTCAGAATTACGGGATATCTTTCTTGCAATGAAAGGAAATGCGGTTTCAATGGCCCAGTTCAGGGTGGATCCGCTGACAATAACCTCCTATATCTCGTCTGTTTCGGACATGATCTGTGAGAAGGTGATCGAAATCTGTATATCAGAATCAGGTCTGCCTCCCTGCCGGTTTGCCTTCATCCAGACCGGTAGTGCCGGAAGAAGGGAGCAAACTTTGCTTACTGACCAGGATAATGGTATAATTTTCGAGGATTGCGATGGCGAATTGCTCAGTCAGGCGGAGGAATATTTCATTAGGGCCGGCCGGAGGATAAATGAAATGCTGAACATCATCGGATTTAACCTTTGCAAAGGGGGAAACATGGCAGGCAATCCCCTATGGTGCCAGCCGCTCAGGGTCTGGAAGAGGAATTTCTCTGAATGGATAAGGATACCGGAGCCGGCAAACCTCCTTGAAATAAGCATCTTCTTCGATTTCAGACACTGTTACGGAGATCTGACCCTCACGGATCATCTGAGGGAATATATAACAAATGATCTTACCGCTAATGATATCTTTTTCCATCATATGGCTGCCGCATGGAAAGTATTTAATCCGTCCGATGATATTTTCAGAAAAGACAGTGTCGATATCAAGAGGATAATTATGCCTCTGACAGGGCTTGTAAGACTTTACAGCTTAAAGCATGCCATAAGAGCCAATTCGACAATCTGCAGACTGACAGGCCTGTATGAAAGCAACCATCTTGACCTGACATTTATGAGGGATATGCTCAATGCTTTAAAAGACCTTATGCAGATAAGACTGACTGTCCAGGCAAATAATATCACCATGGGGAAGGAACCTGAAAACAGTCTTGTCAGTCCATCAGCCGGGCCGGATGACCTTTACAGGATATCACGGGCAATCAAGGTAATAAACGAACTGATGCTTAAAGCCGGAAGTGAGTTTTATGTCACTACTATTTAGAACCTGTAGACAGAGCAGAGCAGGATCCTTAAATTGGTCACATTTTCAGTGTTGGTCACGTTACCGCCTGACTGAATTTCACCATAGGCGGCTGTGGTACTTTCAATCTCCGCACCAAAGCTCAGCTTACCTGAGGTGAAAATTACCCTGGGGGAAACCCGGAACAGGTGATCAATGTTACTGCCACGCCCGTAAATATTACCTGTTATATCATCCGAAGCCCCGAGATTCCTGCTGAAACCTGTGAATAATCCGGCTGTAATGTTACTGCCGTTGGTTGAAATGTCAAGCCAGACACTCCCGGTATTAATATTTGTATATTCCCTGGTTTGCCGTAGCAGGTTTGTGGTCTCTGAGACTGCATACCCACCCAGCATAAGGATGTCGAATGAGTTCTGGGCGTATATGCCCATCATCGAAGCGGTAACAGGCTTGGTTTTAAGTCTGAATGCAGTAAAGAAGGTAAAACTCCCGAGAGTTTCATTTGTTGCAAAATTGGTCACTGTCTTAAGTTCCGGGCGAAGCCTTTTGTAGTCAGCTCCGGCCCAGCCTGTAAATACATCTCCCAGAGGCAGCTTCATGTGCAAATTAAGACCGGGCACTCCGCTGTTTCTTAAATATTTATTACTGTTACCGTCAGGCCCGGTTGAGGTGAAATCACGCTGTGAATAGGCAGTAAGCGAAAAGCCGGCCTCCCCCGATCTGATCGTCAGCCGGACCTGCGGATTGCGGCTGAATGGCAAAAAGGGTGCACCGGTGTTAAAGCTCAGTGTTCCCGGGAAACTCTCTGCAGGGAAAAGAGGATGCCAGTTCTGACCAGCCATTAATGATACCTTGTCCCAGTCGAGCTTCACATAGGCATGACGCAGCCTGAAACCGTTCAGGTCGGATTCACTTGTCCCGAAAAACTCAGCTTCAATGGCTCCCGATGTCTTTGCCCCGAAAGCATCAGGTCCTGAGATATCTCCTCTCAGCCTTGTCTGGATGTTCAGCAGGTGGAACGAGGGATTGGCGTTAATATCTTTGCCCTCCAGGTCAGGAAGAACATTATCGGGGAAGAGATAAAAATGCCCCTCCCTGATCCCGTTGGATGCAGACGTCTGCCTCGTATCATAAAAGAAATCGGTCTTTACAAATCCTGAAAATTTTATTCCCCATGACGGAGACGGCTCCTGGGCGGATGTCGACATTGTTATGATCAGAAGTACAACAATGAAAATTGCTTTTTGCATCTTTAATTATTTTGAGTTTTAATTATTAATCTCCGTTTTTTTTCTGTCAGGAGGGAAGAGCGATTCAATTAATCCGGGTTTAACCGGATCACCTCCCATAAGAACATTGAAATTACTCTTTGCCACCCTGTTGTTTTTCCACAGAGAAAGAGCTTCGCTGAAACACCCGGCAGCTGAATCATATTTTTGCATATGCCGGTATATTATTCCTTTGTTTGACAGGCTTACTGAAAGCCTTCGGGGTGTTTCCACCTGTGCTGTCAGCTGGTTCTTTGTACGTCGTGCAATCAGTTTTTCGTAGTTTCTGCCTTCAAAAGCACGATCGGAAGGGAGCATTTCCATTCTGATCCGTCTTTCCACCTCAACTCTGCCTGAATGACCCCACTCCTCAATCCATCTCCTGTAGACTGTTATACTGCTGTCGGCATAGGTCATTGCAAGTTCCAGAAGGATATCTTTTTCGGGTGAAGTGACGGACGAATCATAAAGGGCAGAAACCAGGAATGCGCTTGACTTGTTGTTATGGATCACCCCCGTCTCGAAGGAGTTTGCATAGTCAGGGAAAGATCTGAAAACTGAACCGGCCGAATCGAGCAACTTCAATTTTCCGGTAAGGTCGTAACCGTATGGTAAGGCATCGTAACTGACCAGCAAATCACGGGCGGTCTCAATGCGCGGATCTTCCGACCGGTTGATGCTGCCATAGTAGAATAAAGCCGTCAGCACCGCAATGACTGAAACGAGGAAGGTGATCAACAGGACCACCTTTGTCCCCCTGCTTATAATGAAGATATCTCTTACCGCCATTAATTATGTACCTGTTCTGCAAGGAACTTCTTGATCTCTAATGGAGTGGGAGAAGTTATCATTGAAACGATAATATTTACTAGAATTGCCAGAGGAGCGCCTATCCATGCAAAATACCACACATTGAGCCAGTAGGAGATAAATTCCTGCCCGGGAAGTCTTCCGCCGCTCAGGCCGACAATGAAATAGGTCAGAGATACCGTTGTTACAAGTATTCCCGCAAAAAGTCCTGCCTTTGCACCGGACCTGTTGGCACCACTCCACCATATGCCCAGAAGGAAAAGAGGGAAAATGGTACATGCGGCCATTGAAAAGGCTACAGAAACGAGCTGTGCTATAAGTCCGAGTTTCAGCAGTGCAACTATGGTGACGGCTACTCCCATTATTATGGTTCCTATTCTGGCAACTCTCAGCTGCTCACGCGGAGTTGAACCGGGTTTAAGAACCTTTACATAGAGGTCGTGTGAGAAAGCGGATGCCCCTGCAACAAGGAGGCCTGAAACGGTTGAGAATGCTGCCGAGATGGCACCTGCAGCAAGCAGTCCGACAATAAGAGAATTGACGTTTCCAAGCTGTGCGGTATAAACCACGATCGCATCTTTTGCAAGAGCTCCCACATCGGGATGGGATGAAAGGAGCTTTCCGAATGTGGAGTATGCAGGTGCGGTCCAGTATACAATGCAAATGAAAAACAGGCCCCATACCACCGACCACCTGGCATCGGTTACTTTTGGCACCACATAGAATCTCTGGATAACATGAGGCAGACCTGCTGTCCCTACCATCAGCGAAAAACATATTGCGACCCACTGGAAAAAGGTGGTACCTGTTGAAGGATCCCAGGGCATTGCAAATTCCGGACTCGGAACGATAGCCAGGTCGTGCCCGTAAGCATTGACAAGAGCTGTGCCGCCGGCGAGATTTGGGGCAGGAATACCCTGAACAATATCCGTTACGGCAGCACCGTATCCAATCTGGGGAACAAGCCAGAAATAGTCAAATTTAAATGCCATAATGAAAACAGGAATCAGAAACGATACTACTATGATTACGTACTGTATTTGCATGTTCTTCGTTGCACCTATCATTCCGGATATCAGCGTATACAGAAGAACCACAGATGATCCTATAATTACAGCCCATGAATAATCTAGTCCAAGTATCCACTTGAACATAAGCCCTATACCCCCGAACTGGCCCACACAATAGGCAAATGATATAAGGATGGTAAAAATTGCACTCACAATCCTCAGATCGCGTGAATAGAATCTGTCACCAATGAAATCAGGAGCAGTATACTTTCCGTACTTGCGTATCTGTGCTGCCATAAGAATAAGCAGAAGGACATACCCTCCTGTCCATCCAACAACATAGGCAAGCCCGTTATAACCGAAACCATACATCATACCAGCCATCCCGAGAACCGAAGCGGCACTCATCCAGTTTGATGCTATGGCCATTCCCGAACCTACACGCGATATTTTTCTCCCTGCAGCATAATAATCGGCAGGATCCTTTGCCCTGAAAAAAATGCCTACCAGAACAAATGTTGCCAGTGTGGCAATCAATATTATAGCTGGTCCCGGCTTAAAGCTCCCCTCAAGCTGGGTGAGACTCTGTCCGTAACCTGACCATACAGAAAAAAGTAAAAGAATTACTGAAATATATATTTTTTTCATCTTGAAAATCGTATTTAATTATTCAACCACACCTTCTTTATTAAGTCTCCATTCAACCAGCAAATTATACACTATGCAAAGTATGACAAATAGTATAAGGAGAAATACTGCGGTGTAGAAGTAATGAAATGGGAATCCCAGGATTCTGGTATCTGTCAGAAATGACTGATTATGTGTCATATAAAGCTTCATGATATCCTCCAGACCATCAAATGAAGCATCAGACATTGATGAAGGGAATGAGGTCTGAAGGGAATAAGTAAGTATTGAAGATTCAAGACTTCCCCGGATAAAACCTGTATATTCAGCTGTTGCGTCAGTAATTTCTGAGTAATGATCAGATATCTTCTTTTTCACTTCGAGATACTGATCCCCCTTCAGGGAGGCAAGGCTGTTCCTGAGATCAGATACAGTTAAGACATTTCCTCTGATAGCACTTTCTGCCGAATCGGGAAGGATCCTGTAGGTGAAACAGGTGATAGCATCTGAAATGACTTTTTGTTCTTCGGGTTTAAGTGTATTCTTGCCCCTTGCCATAACAAGCGAGGTTAAAAAGGCATTGTGGCTTTCAGGTGTATAGGTCCCTGATCTTACCGAAGGCCATAATTCCAGAAAGGTTACGAGAGCCTTCTCCTGTGCCGGCTTCTCAACGGCCCTGAGAAGGAACTGGAAACCAAATACTGCTACAGCCCATATAAGCAACATGGTCAGAATAACATTCCTGTTCTTTTTGCCATGAAGATTCCTGGGCCTGAAAATACTGAAATTGTATTCTTCAAAAGATTCCATAAATGAAATGAATGTTAGGTTAGGTTTTTACTAATCCTAAAAATAAGGATTATGTATATTATTGTACACCTGAATACGTTGTTTTACAACATTGATATTAAACAACCTTTTCTGTCAACTATTTTTATAAATTTGATGACTGTTAAAGTAATCCGATGAAAGTCACAAAGAAGATATCGTGCGAAGACTGTTCAAACAGGTGTGATATCTATAAATCAGTCAGGCTCACTGGCCGCTCATTTTCAGAAGCAAAGGCAATACAGGTGCAGTTCAGGAAAAATGAGAAGATATGCAGGCAGGGAGACAATGTTACCCACGCCATTTATCTTGTTGAAGGCACTGCCAAATTATTTATTGAAGGCATCAATGGCCACAATATCATTCTTTACCTTATGAAGCCTCCGGCTTATATCGGTCTGCTTTCATTCTTTGAAAGCGTAAGATACACCTATTCGGTTACCTCCCTTGAGGACTCAAGGGTATGTATGGTCGATCTTGATTATCTGAAATCTCTTTACCTCGAAAATCACGATGTGCTGCTTAAGTTGAACAAAGCATTCGGAAAATCTGTTGCACTCATCATGAACAAGCTTATATGCCTGAACCAGAAAAACACCAGAGGCAGAATAGCAGAAAGCCTTTTGTACCTGTCAGAATTTTATGGCTCCAACCGTTTCAATATGTCTGTGACACGTAAAGAACTGGGTGAGATGTCGGCAATATCCGAAGAGAATACAGTAAGACTTCTTACTGAAATGAAGAAAGAAGGCATTGTAACCATTGAGGGAAGATTGATATCATTAAATGACAAATACCTTTTAAAGAAGATCTCTGATCTGGGATAGGCTTTCATCAGTATAATTAACTGAATCTGATTCTCTGTAAATCCATTTTGTCAGGATGTAGATCAATAATTACTTATTATTCTGTGATTTTGTAAATTAGAGTATTATAATATTAGTCTCTATGAATGCATTGAAAATAATTCCGGTTTTATTGATCTGGGCCCTGACGGTCCCTGAACCGATCTTCGGACAGGAGACGGCTGTAACGGATACATCCGGCAATTACTCAGCGGTGAAGAATGCCATTGAGCAATCAATAGGGTGGGCTGTTGAAAAGGATTTCGAGGCCATGTACAAACTATGGGGAGATAATTTGTTCCATTTCTGGCTCTTTTCCAACAGTAAGGTCATAGGGCTTGAAGCCTTCAAAAAATACTCTGAAGCATGGAAAGATCCTGATTTCCGGGGGACATTTTTCGAGTTCAGGGATTTGCGCATTGTATTTTCCCGCTCCGGGGATGTTGCATGGTACTCCTGTTATCTTGATGATTGCAGCACTTTTAAAGGTAAAGAATCGTGTCTGAAGGATGTTTTCCAGACAGGTGTCCTTGAAAAGAGAGACGGACTATGGGTTCACGTGCTTATGCATGGATCATACCCTGTCGACAGGATACCGGAGAATTATGTAAAAAGGTTCTATTCTGGTGCAAGTGATTAATTCCAGCCCAGAAAGAAGATATTAGTCAATTTTTGAGAGTCCTTGCATATCAGTATTATTGCATGAGGAGCAAATAAAATACAAAAGCATCATGGAAACAAAAAGCGAAATGTCAGGGAAAGAGAAATCGGCTCTGATCAGGAAAATGATAATCAGATTTTCTCTTGTGCCGGTTTTTATCGGTGTTTGTTCCCTTCTTCCTGCAGGTACCTTCGATTACTGGCAGGTATATCTTTATTTTTCCGTAGTGGTCATCCCAATGATATTCGTATTGTTCTATTTTCTGAAAAGAGATCCGAGGTTCCTCGAACGACGGACGCGGGGAACTGAAAAGGTCCGAGAACAGAAACTTATCCAGATCATTAACCTGCCGGTATTTATGGCAGCATTTATTATTCCCGGACTTGACAGGCGATATGGATGGTCCGCCGTTCCTGTGGAAGTCATCCTTATTACGGATGCGGTTATCCTGGGCGGTTATCTGATCATCTTCCTGGTATTCAGGGAAAACAGCTATGCCTCAAGGATAGTTGAGGTCGATCAGACACAGAAGGTTATCACCACAGGACTCTACAGTATAGTCCGGCACCCGATGTACCTCGGAGTACTGATAATGTATCTGCCGACACCCCTGGCGCTTGGATCATATTACGGATTGATACCTATGGCTTTTCTGCCTGTAGCCCTTGTATTAAGGATACTGAATGAAGAAAAGGTTTTAAGGGAGAACCTGAATGGTTACGTGGAATACTGCGAAAAAACCAGGTACCGGCTCATCCCGTTTATATGGTAATCTGTTCAGTCAGTGATACAGTTGGGAAATATCAGTGAGATTTCAAAGCTTCCATTCCGGTTCATCGGGTAGTTCCTGTCCGGCAGGAAATACTTCGTTTACCACTGAGGTTGTTTGCCATAGACCATCTTTTTTCTTATGTCGTTTCGGGCCGGTTTGGGAATGGTATTTTTTTTATAAGCTGTACCTTCAACAAATATGCAACGATCAGGGGCCAGACTGCACCGGCTGCAAATGCCCACATGATTTCTTCCACCGGTATACCTGATATTTGAATTTCATATAATTCATCCACGGTCCATTGTCCGGAAAATTCAGGAAACATTAAAAAGAATCCCTTAAGGACAAAAAAATAAAATGCAGAAAAGATAAATGCTCCTGTAATTCCAAGCACAATATAGTCTGGCCTTTGCAAAAGAATCCAGATTCCGATGAATGTGACTGTAATTATGGTGGCTGACATGATGTCAATTTTTGTCAGCCATATCACAAACAATATAAGCGTTCCTAAAAAAAGCAAACCCAGATATTGTTTAAAGATTATCCGCTTGTTTATTCTGACATCGTATTTAAGGCTGACAATTAATATAGCAACCAGCCAAATAATTCCGCCTGTCGAAAATGAAAAAATCACATCTTCAGGACCTATTTCAAAAGGCACGATCCTTTTAGGGTTCCAGTAATCCGGAACAAAACCGATAGATGTAAGGGAGGTAGGGGCTGAAAGAATTCCGCTCAGAGTAACTGACCGTTTAAATCTCACCGGAGCAATTGACACTCCCATGACAAATACCAGGAGAATAAGAAGGCTGAATATCAAATATGGAAATGTCCCCAGGAAATTCATTATAAGACAATTTTAATCTGACCGGGAGTTATGA
>CAZTDW010000142.1:0-10611 GCA_964611835.1 uncultured Rikenellaceae bacterium
TATGATCTCATATGTGATCAGACAAAAAAAAAGCGCAGTCGTAAAACTGCGCCCTGAGATTATATGATGTTAATCTGACCCGGTATCTGCCGGGAGATTTTACTGGATCAATCTTACCGATCCGTAGGTTGCATGCACTTTTACGATGGATCTGGGATCACTCTCCTTTCCTACGATCCCTGAGGTTTCATTTGATGTGTTCTGTACAATCCTTTTCTGGTTCTGGTAGTTTTCCTCATCAAATTTAAGGCTTCCGTACGAGAGTCTGGCATCGAGCTTATAACTTGCATTTTCGGCAATTCCAAGTTTCACTCCGATATACCTTGTGTCTGTTTCAATTGATTCAAATCCGTAAGGTATTTCCTCAACTGTCAGTGCACCATAACCTCCTTCGAACTTGAGCTTTTTCAGCAATGATTCCACAACAATATCCGAATAGCCGGCATCGAGTACAAGATTGTTGATCTTGTTAATGCGGATATTGTCATACCTCGATTCTCCCACGACTGAGCTTGTTTCACCCAACTGCAATTTTGAATACTTGCTGTTTATAAGAAGAGCCTGGCTCTGGTCGATATTGAGGTTGCCGGTGTATCTCGAGTTGATATCCAGCCATCCGGCTGATGTTATAGTGGCTTTGCCATAGGCAATAACGAGGGTGTTCAATGGTTTTTCATTCCCTCTTGTGAATTTTTCGGCAGTAAGGTTGCCATATTTGATATCGAGTTTTACCAGACCCTGGATTTCATCAAGGTCTGTATTCCCGTACCTGTTTGCCAGGGTGAAGTTTATCCGGGCAGGCATTTTAATCTTATAATTAATGCTGAACTTCTTGTTGCTGCCTCCCCATCCCGAGAAACTGAATTTGTCATCTATGACGGTTTTTGCAGAAATTACATTCCCGCTTTCAGAGAACTGCACATCGATGTAGGAAAGGAGTTTGTCTGCACGCTCTTTGCTTGGCAGCTCGATAGTTACCTTTACATCAATAGTCACCTGGTCCCCGTCAGTTGTTTCAACAACCACATTACCGTATCTGTTGCTTACATCGAGGGTGGTACTTGGGCCTGCAGTGTACTCCTTATGGAATTCCTTGACTGACTGCTGGGCTGAGATGGTCGCAGAAAGAAGGAAAAAGACCAGAATAAGGAGATATCCGGATTTATAAGCTGGAGTCTTCATTTGCGTTTTTTATTTGGTTTTCATTCCTGATTGTTTTGAGCTGGTTGACTATGTAGGTCATTACTTCGAGTTTGGTCTGGTAATGTTCTATCATTGCATTTATTATTCTTTCGTCGTTGGGATTTGCCCTGAGTTCTTTCTGGAGCTGCAGATAGACTGAGTCCATGCTTCTCATTTCGGTGAGCAGCACCTGTCTTTGTTCTGCATCGTTATTTATGTCAATACTGGTAAGTTCGCTCTCCATAAGATTTACCTGGTGTACATAGTAGTTTTCCACTTCCTTGTATTGCGGCGACACATCGCTAAGGGTCATCCTGTCCCTGCCGGGTCTGAGAAAATGATCCCATGTCCACAGTGACGAAAGGGTTACCAGCAATGTTACTACAGCAGCTTTAAGCAGGTAGGGGACAATGCTCCGCTTAACAACAGTGTGGGAAGAAAATCTTTCTTCCAGCTTGCAGCAAAATCTTTCGAAGTGCCCTTCCGAAGGTTCTCCAGTATCGAAGAGATCCCTGTTGTTCCTGATTATGTCTTCTATATTTTTCATCGCTGATAATTTTTCATTTTTTCTTAAGTTCCGAAATCAATTTCTGTTTTGCCCTTGACAGCTGGGATCTTGAAGTGCTGCTTGAGATACCGAGTATCTCTGCAATTTCATCGTGATCGTAGCCTTCGAGCAGGTAAAGGGAGAGGATTATCCTGTAACCGTCGGGCAATTTGCTTATTGCCTCTTTCACCTCCTCAACCTTCAGATCGAGGTCTTCCTGCCTCGAGGTCTCCTCCGATCCCACATCCCTGATACCCGTATGAGCTTCAATATCTTCAAAGATCGCTTTCCTTTTGCTCAGGGCATCGAGAGACCGGTTTATGACTATTCTTTTAAGCCATGCTCCGAAGCTAACGGTGCCGGAGTAAGTGTCGATTTTTTCAAAGGCCGACAGGAATGATTCCTGCATTATGTCCTCTGCTTCCATTGTATCGTTTACAATCCTCAGACTTGTGTTATACATTGCCTTGTAGTACAACTTGTAAATCTGAAACTGTGCCTTCTGGTCGCCTGTTTTGCATCCATCCACTATATCCTGATGGATGTTCCTGAATGCCGCTTCTACATTAGCCATCTTTAAATAAGGACTTGTTTTTAATTGAGATGCTGCACCCACGTCTTACAGTTTTTCAGATTTTCAACTAAAAGACGGGGACAAACTTTTAATGCTGCACTTAATTTAATATTTTTTTCCGGTTTGAAAAGAAAAAAAATAAATAATCCCTGAATAACTTTACCGGTTTCATAATCCAGTTCGGAACCGAACATGCTGTGAGGTACTGAGAATATAATAATCAGGACGACTGATGCGATTATGGTCCACACCGGGCGATCCTTTTTTATGTTGAGCCATACCGCCGCTATCCAGAACAGGAAGGCAATCAGTGTCTTGTTGTCCGTCAGGTCCCAGCCAAAGGGAATTCCAGTCCACAATTCACCGAATGCATATTTCTGTACCAGCGGACCCATTATCATTCCTCCTATGCCAAGAACTATCAGTGTTGCGATACCGAATCTTTTATACCCTGGATATTTTACCAGGGCCATCAGTCCTGTAAGCGTTGATAATAACATGGCCAGGAACATGAAAAGGATGTGGGGTGTAAGGACAGATCCGGGAACAGCTCCCTTAAACCTTATGACTATGGGATTTTCCCTGAAAAGCGTAATCGTGCCTTTTGAATCAGTGATTTCAATATAATATTGAATTTTTCCTGCGGGCGGTTGCTGCGGGATCTCTGCAAAGAGACCTCTCTCCTCAGTGATGTCAAACACCTTGTTCATCAGGTAGGAATCGACCGGGTAGACCTTATATTCAAAATCCCTTGAATCGTAGGGATCTTCGCTTCTGAATCTTTTGAAGAAGATCCTGGCTTTAATGTCAGGATCGTAGATTTTAAGCTTTACCTCCGGCCTTTCATCAAGACCGAGGCTTCTGACCAGATTCAGTGTGTATGAAGTGTCATTGAGTGCAACGTCGATGCTTTTCGGGTATGTCGGACCGCTTTTCCTCTGGT
Organism: uncultured Rikenellaceae bacterium; assembly: GCA_964611835.1. Classification (GTDB taxonomy): domain Bacteria; phylum Bacteroidota; class Bacteroidia; order Bacteroidales; family VadinHA17; genus LD21. Next base: position 3,247 of record CAZTDW010000142.1, read on the forward strand.
AATATGCTGCTCCTATTGTAATTACAAATGCAAGGAACCACAGAAAGAACCTTTTCATATAGTTTATTTATGTGTATGTCCTTATAACTGGATAAGCAGGACGAGCTTTTCACCATCACGAAGCACCTCAACACTAATTGTCTCGCCATGTTTAAGCTGGCCCATGCGGAACATGTATTCCTGGATGTTGCCGACCGGTTTCCCGTTGATTGATATTATTATGTCCCCCTTTTTCATTCCTCCAAGTGCGGCAGGTTTGCCCGGAGTGACAAAATCAGCCCTAAGTCCGTTTTTAACGTTTCCCGCAAAATCAGGCATAATACCAAGCGTAACTCCTCTTCTCCTCATGGTTCTCATCGTCTCGGTCCTCGGCCCGGACTCCAGGAATTTAAGCCTTTCAGTTTTATTTGACAATGATGCTGTAATCCTGTAAATCAGATCGGAAACAGTGATCATTCCTTCGTAATTCAATTTATCCCAGGTATCTTCAGGAGTATGATAATCGAGGTGAGCACCTGTTGTGAAGAACAATACGGGGATATTCCTGCCGTAAAATGACGAATGGTCGGAGGGCCCGTACCCTTCATCGGAAAGGGAGAGTTTTATTATTCCTGTATCGTATGCCGAGATGACCATTTCTCTTAGTCCTTCGGCCGTTCCCACGCCGCCTGCCTGAAGAGACCTGTTTTCCTGCAACCTTCCGACCATGTCGAGATTGATCATTGCATTGACTTTTTTAAGGTCGACAACAGGATTGTCAACAAAATGTTTGGATCCCAAAAGGCCCAACTCCTCACCGGAAAAGGCCGCAAAGACAATGCTTCTTCTGCTGCTCTTTCTGGTCCGGGCAAATTTCTCGGCCAGCTCTACCATGGCTCCCACACCAGAGGCATTATCGTCAGCCCCATGATGGACGCCTGTCGTATCAACAGCCCTGCTGCCTGATCCTGGTCCGCCCATTCCCAGATGATCGAAATGAGCTCCCACAATGATATATTCGTTTTTCAGCTCAGGGTCATTGCCCGGAAGCATCATTATCACATTCCGCGCCGTGGATTCTTCCCTTATGACCTCCGAACCTGCCTTAACCCTTACTCCTGTTGAAAAACCGGATGAGATCCCGTTTGTATTGAATTCCTTTTCAAGCTCTTCAATTCCCTTTCCCTGGTTCTTCAGTATAATGTCACCCAGTTCCCTCTTGATCCTTAATACCGGGATCCCCGCCGAATAATCTGCCGACGACAGGGGATCAAACTTGTCCTCCTGATCATTGACAGGCCCGGAAACGAGCAACACACCCGCGGCCCCCATATCCTTTGCCATCAGCACCTTGCTCCTGTCAGAACTGAAGGGAATAAAGCCGCTTATGCTCTTTTCAGGCTCGGGATCTCCCCTGAGGATAAGCGCCCATTTCCCTTCAACCGAAATATTTTCAAAATCATTCCATTTCAGGCTGTCGCTGTCAATCTTAAAACCATATCCTGCAAACACTACTTCAGCGTCCATATCAGCATTGCCGCTGAACGAGAATGGCGTGAAATCCTTATCCGGATTATATGCCCTGTCATCAATGGAAAGGAAATTATTTTTCCCGGGTACAATCCTGTTTGTGATCCTGAATCGCTGAAATCCCCTGTCGGCCAGCGGCACCAGACCGGCTGAGGAAAGCTGATCCCTGATATAAACCGCAGCCAGGCTGTCGCCATCGCTGCCTGCGGCCCTTCCCTTCAGTAAGTCAGATGACAGATATCTTATATGTCCGGTAAGCTCTCCCGTTGTTATCGCTGCATTACGTGAAACACTGCAGGATGATGTTAAAAGGTTGATGATGAATACAATAAGAATAACCGAATGAAGTGTCTTCATTTTTCAAATGCTTACAGGGACTTTGTATCCCTAAGTCACCCTGGAATAAATAATACGATATCTGTTCAGAATAACAATCTGCTATTCAAAAAGTTTTAATGATTCTTTTATCAATCCAACCGCTTCCCTTATCTGGCTTTCGTTGATAACGAGAGGAGGAGCGAACCTTATGATATGCTCATGTGTAGGCTTCGCGATAAGTCCCTTATCCTTCATGGCAAGGCATACATCCCATGCTGTTTTCCCATTTTTGGGTCTGATAACCACCGCATTCAGTAATCCTTTCCCTCTTACCAGTTCAATCATGTCGGATTTGATGCTGCCTATTTCATCACGGAATATTTTGCCGAGACGTTCAGCATTTTCAGCCAGATTTTCATCTTTTATGACACTGAGGGCTGCGATTGCCACCTTGCAGGCAAGGGGATTTCCTCCGAAGGTGGAACCGTGTTCACCCGGTTTGATGGTAAGCATTATTTCATCATCGGCAAGTACGGCTGAAACAGGCATTATGCCTCCTGAAAGTGCCTTGCCAAGAATAAGTATGTCGGGACGGACATTCTCATGATCGCAGGCCAGAAGCTTTCCTGTACGTGCGATACCAGTCTGAACTTCATCAGCAATGAAAAGTACATTTTTGGATTTGCAGAGGTCATATGCTTTTTTCAGATAGCCTTCATCAGGTACAAAAACCCCTGCCTCCCCCTGGATGGGCTCTACAAGGAAGCCGGCAACATCAGGGTCCTGAAGGGCAGTCTCCAGCGCATTCAGATCATTATATGGAATAATTTCAAACCCCGGTGTAAACGGACCGTAGTGATTGCGGGCATCCGGATCGGTTGACATTGAGATTATTGTGATGGTCCTGCCATGGAAATTCCCTTCACAGGCAATGATCTTTGCGTTATTCTCCTTTATACCTTTTTTCTTATATGCCCATTTCCTGCAAAGCTTCAAAGCCGTTTCATCAGCTTCGGCCCCTGAATTCATCGGAAGAACCTTGTCATAACCAAAATACCGTGTCACGAATTCTTCATATTCCCCCAGCACAGAATTGTAAAATGCCCTTGAAGTGAGAGTGAGCTTCTGAGCCTGATCGGTCAATGCCCTGATGATCCTGGGATGGCAGTGACCCTGGTTCACTGCTGAATATGCTGAGAGAAAGTCAAAGTATCTTTTGCCTTCAACATCCCATACAAACGGACCCTCGCCTCTTTCAAGAACAACCGGAAGGGGATGATAATTGTGGGCTCCATATCTTTCTTCGCGGTTGATGTAATCCTGTGTGTTCATTTTGTTGATTTTTAATTAGATATGTATTTTATTGATAACAGGGTACAATTTTACGAAAGCTTTTTGTCATTTCAAAATCAATATTTCGCGTTTATAATGTCAATTTTACGGGCTGCAGCTCATGATGGTCACAGGTCCCAGCAGACCAGATTCTGCAGGCTTATCTCCTTTCCTGTAATACCTGTGAGTTGTAAAGGTATATCTGTCAGATGACCGCGGTGTATTGTTCAGTACCCAATCGGGCCATTTCCCGTTTTCAATGCCATCCCATGGCCGGTTTTCATCACCGATAAGACGGTTGATCCAGAGGTTTGCAACCTTAATTTCCAGACTGTTATCCTTCTGAACCACCGCATCCGTTATCCTGACGCACCATGGCGATGTCCAGATCACTCCCAGATCCCTGCCATTCAATGTTACCGAAGCTATGTTCCTTACAGTTCCCAGGTCAAGATACAGATCCCCGGTATTATCTTTCATCACCGTGGAGGGAAGATCAAACCTGCCTGAATAGGTCGCCGTACCGGAATAGTATCTGATCCCTTCTTCGGGTCTTGATGTCCAGTCCTCAAGCGTTACAAACTCTGCTTTTGCCGGTCCTCCCATGGCTGTATCGAATGAAACGGTCCAGGGGCCATGTATTGTCGAGATTATTTGCTTTTCGGGAAAATTGACGGTCCTGCCGGTATTGACAGACTGCCCTTTATTCCCAAAGAACACTATAAAAAGACTCTGGTACCCTTCGAGTCTGATCCCAAGTGAAGTTATCCCGCCTGATATTGTAACTTTGAGCGGCCTTATCTCCCCGGTCACAGGATCCCATGCTTCGGCGAACCTGCTTCCGTCCCTGAAACTGCAGATATCATTTATTACCGAATCTGTTTTGTTTGAAAGAAAATATATTTCCCTGTCGGGAAATGACCGGTGGGTAAACCTTATTCTTTCAGAAGATTCAAAATCCTGCATAATGCCGGCTTCTGACAAAATCTGTTGAGTAACGCGATATTCAGGGTATAGTGTAAGTGAGTCGGGATCGTTGCCGATACCCCTGCGGGCATTCATTATTTCCTTGCCCCACCACACCCGGCCTTTTCCGACGCTTACACTGACCAGACCTTCCGGAATTTCATCAGAGCCCCATACCGAGGAACTTATTTGCCTTACTTTTTCATCGCAGTCAGGGAAGCCGGAAAGAGAAGGTGACATTTCCGGCGGATTTCCAACAACTGTAGCTCCGTCGTGTATGAGTTCCCGGATCTTTTCCACCAGCTCCGGTGTCATTGCTTTTACTTCAGGCATCACGAGAATATTGTACGAAGCACCTCCGGGGAATACAATTTTCCCGTTTCTTACGGAAGCATTTTCAATAAGATACAGTGGTGAGCAGCCGTCGAATGAGTAACCCCGTTTATCTGGCATTACAGATGTTCCTGTCATTGCGGTTGCCGGAGGACGAAAAACATGAGGAGCTCCTTCGGCTGCCAGGTAAAGGATATCTGCGACCGGTTTACCCTGAGAAAGCATAAACTGGCATCTGGTGATATATTTATGATACTCCCCGACCATTGGCCACCACGTCTGGCCGCGATCCCAGTGAACACCGTAAGGCCCCATGGTCATACCCGGTTTCAGATGGTCGCCATAGGGTTTATGTGCAAAAGTATGGTACATAAAGCGGTTGATGCCCATGCAGAAGGCCCAGTCGCCCTGGTTTTTCATATTTCCGGGAAATTTTTTCCAGGCTTCATTCGATTCCGCGGTGAAAGCCTCCGCCGCCACAACAGGGGCGCCTGTAACGTGAGCTATCGATGTTGCTTCAATGCAGCTGAAAGCTGAATTGAAGCCATAACCGTCGCTCCAGAATTCACACATCGGGATATCGGCCACACTTCCCAAGTCGAGATCAGCGGCGGGATTCATGTCGTATGGTTCAATCGATAGCCTGAATCCGTCCCTGCGCCCCAGTTCCCTGAACCTTACTGCATGATTTTCAATAATCAGTTCGGCGGCTGTCTGCCTTAAATCCCACAGGAATCTTTCGCTCAGTTCCGGCGATCCAACAGTAAAGCCTTTATAAACAGGAAGATATTTTATGGGATCATACCCCCTTCGCTCTATGAATTCCTGCCTGAACTGCGGACTCCAGTTCTGTGATCCCGATTCCCAGCTGTCGATATGTATCATGGTCCATCCTCCTCCGCCGGCAGCTTTTAACGGACGGGCTTTTTCTATCAGTTTGCCGGTAAAGGCATTGTAATGTTCGTCCATGGCAGCCCTGTCAAGCTTGTCGCACTCGAAGCCAAGTCCCGGCACGGGCGCCGGTCGCGTGACAGCGCCGTTATTGCGTTCTACAAACCTCATGATGGTCCATTTTCCAGGAGGGACATCCCATTTCAGGATGCCTCCGCTTTGCATCCTGTCAGTGAGGTTTATTATTTTTTCAGGGCTGACAGCCCCTTCATGCGGTCTTTTCAGCCCGAAAGGCTCAGGAAGATAAGGAAGAACACCTTTCTGCGAGGTGAATGGAGCCCGGTAGTATAGAGCTTTTTCATCAATATTATCAATCATTTCCTGAACTTCGGGAGCCGGAAATGCCAAGATGGAAACATCTTTGTACCACTCATCACGAAGCTGTTTAAGCTCAGCGTTAAGGCTGCCTTCACCGAAGAAAGGCGTTCTTGGAGGAGGCACGGCGAGCCTGCCTTCAAAATGGCATGGCCCCGTTAAGGTGGTGTCGGATGCGACAAGATGCAGCATCGACTTTGAAGGAGAAACCCACGGTCCTCCGCTTCCGGCCCATCCCGGACCCGAGCCAAGAATGATCCTTATACCCAGCCTCTCCGCCTCCCTTACGGCATGTGTAAAAAGATCCTTCCATTCCTCGCTGAGAAAATCAACCTTACCCCTCGGCACACCCACATTTACCTCGAGAAATACCACATATCCGAGGCCTGCCACCTTCATTGATTCAAGATCTGTGGTAATGGCATCACGGTCAATATTTCCATCCATGAAATACCAGTAAACACCCGGACGCGCTGAATCAGGAGGATTCATGAATCCTTCCCTCAGATAATCTGCAGGAAGGTTTTTGTTGCATGAAATGCAGGATATAGCAATGACCGATGCAATTAATATAAAGAAAGGAGACAGCTTATTCATAATCATTAAGATCTGGTCTGAGTTTTTTTGTTCTTTCGATAGACTGTTCATGCCTCCATTTTTCAATCCCGGGAGTATTTCCTGACAGAAGTATTTCCGGTACCTTCCATCCCATGAACTCGGCCGGACGGGTATAAACGGGGGGAGCCAGAAGATCGTCCTGAAAGGAATCGGAGAGGGCAGACTGTTCATCCGAAATCGCTCCCGGAATGAGCCTTACGATTGCATCAGTGATCATGGCTGCGGGAAGTTCGCCTCCCGACAGTACATAGTCGCCCACGGATATCTCCCTGGTGATCAGGTGGTCCCTGATCCTCTGGTCAATGCCTTTATAGTGCCCTGCCAGAATAATAAGGTTCTCTTTCAGGGAAAGGTAATTAGCCGTTTTCTGGGCGAATCTCTCACCATCGGGTGAAGTGTAGATTATCTCATCATATGCCCTTTCATTCTTCAGCTTGCTGATGGCTCGGAATACCGGTTCAATCATCATTACCATACCGGCACCTCCCCCGAAGGCATAGTCGTCCACGCTCCTGTATTTATCGCTGGCAAAATCGCGGAGGTTGATCACATTGATCTCGACAAGCCCCTTTTCCCTTGCCCGCTTTACAATTGAGTGATTCAGGGGGCTGTCAAGCAGCTCAGGCAGAACTGTCAGAATATCAATTCTCATTGTTTTTAATAAGTTTCCGTAAAATTAAAACAAAATTGCCTTGGATTTCAGCCATTAATGAATGTCGAGTCCTTTTTCTTTCTGCGGAAATCTGCGAGATCTGCGGGAACAATTTTTTTTATTCCCGCAGATTCCGCAGATATGAGGTTGATTTGCACAGTAATGAATGGTCGGGAATTGCAAAAAGGATTATTGGTGATTGTGGTATTTTTTTTCAAAATGATATCAAAAAGATATCAAAAATATATCATTATGATATTATAAGATATCAAAATGATATCAAAATGATATCAAAATAATATCAAAATGATATCAAAAAATGTACTGTTATACTGTCATTGCAGGGATGCTGCGGGAACTTTTATCTGTTT
>CAZTDW010000143.1:0-10456 GCA_964611835.1 uncultured Rikenellaceae bacterium
AGAAAAGATAAAAACAGGAACTTAATTATTGCAGTATTCACTTTCATTGATCTGTAAAAATAATCATTTTGAATTTCATGGCCTGTTTAATATTAAAATATTTTTTGACACGCATGCTTCCCTTATAACACCTCCGGGACCTGCCTTGGTCGATACTATCAGCTGTACGTTATATTCGCCTGGCCTGATGAAGGACTTTCTTACGTCCGTTCCCGTTGCAATTGTCTCATCCTCAAAATTCCAGTAATACCTTGAAATCTCCCATCCCGGAAGATTTGTTTTACCGGCACTAAGTTCTATTTCCTCTCCGACGAAGGCTGTATCGACCGATGTTATATAGGGTTGTTCTATATCCTGAACAACCAGGACCTCTGACTTTTCATTTACGGATTTCTCGTTGGTGACCAGGTTAATGACATCAAGCTGAACCAGGTATGTACCCGGACCGGCAAAGCAGTGCTCTACGACATCGCCGGTAGCCGTTCCTCCGTCGCCAAAGCGCCATTCATACCTGAAGGGAATTGTATCATATTTTATTGCATTCTCCTCAGCGAACTCATAGCAATAGACATTCTCCTGAAGTTCATCGCATGAGGCTTTTCGGATAATTGTAGTAACAAACTCATAGATGTCATCACTTCTTCGCCTGTTGGATGCAAAAAAGCCTGTTTCCAGGTCAGGCGCCGCCACAAACGCAAAATCGTCTGATGATGAATTTACAGGTTCGGGCAGTCTTACCGGATCGCCCCATTCCTGTCCGGTTTTCTCCGCATAGTAAACATCGAGGCCTCCTGCCCCGCCCGGACGATTGGAAGTAAAATAGAGTCTCCCTCCGGGATGAAGGTAAGGATAATTCTCAATACCCTCCGAATTTACCCCCGGCCCTGCATTGACGGGAGCACTCCATTCATTGTTAATGAATTCACAGTAATAGATATCAGACCTCCCCCGGCCGCCCGGCATATCAGAAGCAAAGAAAAGATACCTGCCGTCGCTGCTTATGGAAGGCTGCCCCATATCATACTCCGGATTGTTATACCTGAAGGGACGGATGGAAGTAAGCTCAAATCCGTTCAGATCGGCAATGAAAATCCCGCTTCTGTTCCTGAATTTTCTGCTTCTGGCAGGTTCGCCGGTTTCTATTTCACTTGTGAAATATACGGTTTTACCGTCGGGAGCCACCGACAGTGGTCCGTTATTGAATAGTTCAGTCCTGTCTGTCCTTATCTCCCTTGGCTTGTTCCATTCAATTGTATCCTTCCTTTCAGCAAAATACATATTGAACAATCTCCTTCCGTCGTAAGAGGTCCTCTCCGCGATCCCGCTAAGGCGCCTGTCGGAACAGAAAATCACCCCCCCGCTGTAAAATACAGGGGATATATCATTATAATTGGTCGAATTGAAAGGCAGCCGGGTAACCCTGAATGTTTGTAGTTCCTGGGCTGTTGAACTTATCGTCAACAGACCCAGAATAAATGCAAGTGATATGACAAACATTTTTTTAACCATGTCAGAAATACCTTGGATTTGCTGCACTAACCTTATAACTGAATTCATACCTAAGTATAAACTCCGTTGAGCCTTTGGAGAAAGTGTTCATTCGCCCGTAGGGATAATCGTAGGAGAATCCCAGCATAAGCTGATTATTGATCTGCAGCTGCAATATCCCCACTGCGACCTGTTCTGAAATACGCCAGGAAGCACCCGCCCAGATAAGGTCGGCAATAATGAAATTTGCATTTATGTCAAACTGCGAAATCCTTTTTGAACTGCTGAATGAATAATCGAGCAGAAATGATGGCTTCAGTTTCAGCAATTCGCTGATTGGAATCAGTGTACCGGCAGTAAGCAGGAATTCATACTGGCCAAAGCTGTGATAAGGCACAGTTGAGCCGTTGCTGTTACGGTGATAATTCAGGAATGCCGGGATTGACAGTCCTGCAAAGTACCTGTCCTCCACATAATACACTCCTGCTCCGATATTGGGAAGTACAAAGGCTTTGTCGTTTGATTTGAATACCGGATCAGATGGATCGTTCAGAAGAAGGCTTGTGTAATCAGTCTTCGATATATCTGTTCCGGCCTTCAGTCCGAATGAAATTTTGCCTTTTCTCAATCTTATATGATAGGCATAATCTGCATATATACTTGTTGATTTTGTCGCCCCATATTGCATGAATTGTGCCATCATGCCAAGGGCTACCTTATCGTTTTTCATCGGTGAGTGAAACGAGATTGACTGAAGCATGGGAGATCCCTTTGTCCCGATCCATTGTATCCTGTATGACAGAAAACTGCTCAGCACCCCCCGTGTTCCTGCATAGGCCGGATTCAGTACGAGTCCGTTCTGCAGATACTGGCTGTAAACGGGAAAGCCCAGATTTATCCTGGATGAATCCTGAACATTCTGCCCCGATGCAACACTGAATGCAAAGAGAAAAACAGCAATATTGATCCCTAGCTTACCCATACCGGCAAAACATTATTCCACAAAAACATATCCGGGTATTTACTCATCAATCAATACCTTTTAAGAATTACAAAACCACTCTTTTTAAAGACTTTGTCGTTCCTCTTCGATGTCATTCTGAGCAGGTAATAGTATGTACCTTCAGGAAGATCCTTTCCTCTGGAATTTTTCCCGTCCCATACCTGCCATTCATTTCCGTTCCTGTTTGTAGCTGAGAAGACCTCTGTTCCTGCGCTATTGACAATTGTCAGCTCCGCAATCTGATTTCCCAGGTCAAGCCCTTTTATTTCAAAAGTATTATTATATCCTTCAGGATCGTTGTTAGGAGAAAAACCTTCTGGGACAAAAATATCGTTCACATAAACCTCAACAACATCTTCAATAATACAGGCTCCCCTGGTCACAGTCCACAAAAATTTATTTAGTCCCGGTGAAAGTCCCGACACTGTTGTTGTATTTGATGTCTCATTCATAAAGCTGCCCGAGCCTTCAACCACGCTCCACAGACCTGACCCGCCTGTTACAGCCTGATCCGCCGACAATGAAAAGATGTTATCCAGGGAGAAAATAACCGTGTCACGTCCGGCATTAACTATATAGTCATCTGGCAATATATCCATTGAAAGCTCGACGGTGTTTGAGACACTCTGACAACAGTTGTTTGCACCCGAAACCACATTCCTCCTGTATCTTATATTCCTTGTCATGGCCGGGGGCTGATATGAACCGTTCGCATTGTTATTGATCCCTGAAGCAGGTATCCAGCTTGTCCCGTCAGTACTCTCCTCCCATAAAAAGGTGTATGCACCCGAGCCCCCGGATAGTGTAACTCCTGATTCCTGACCCAGCATTTCCGGGTTATCGTTTCTGCAGACAGTCTGAGTTCCTGAGATGGTGTTGTTGCTGATTACGGGAAGAACCGTGATCTTAACCGGACCGCTCTCCGATGAACACATTCCTGAAGTCACCCTGCGTCTGAAGTATGTTGTTGCCGTCAAAGCCTGAGGCTGATAGCCGCGGCTTGTGCCTGACACCTGGACAGCCGTATAGTTCACATTATCGGACGAATACAACCACTGGTAGGCATAATCGCCTGGCAGGCCTGTTCCGCCAGATGGCAGGGAACCGGTCAGCCTGTGCGGTATTCCCCCTGAGCAGATGGTAGTATCCGCAGATCCCCCCGACAGGAGAGAAATATTGTTCGCGGTAACCGGACTATGAACATAAACATCTGCCTTATTGCTGTAACTGATACATGCTGAAGAATATACGATTCTCCTGTAGTGCGTCGAATCAGTAAGAACAGGAGGCAGGTAGTTCTGATCTGCAACCGATGTATATCCGGCGATATCTCTCCATGTATGACTCCGCGTACTGTCCTGCCATGTATAGGTATATGTACCCGGGCCTTTGCCGTTCAGAGGCAATGATCCTGTAAGCAGAGCTGGAGCCAGGCCTGAGCATATGGTCTGAACAGAAGGAGATATGGAATTATTGGTTACCTGAGGATATGAATTCAGCAATACTGAACTGCTGTTGTTTATGCAGGCATTATTGCTTCCCGACATTACCACTCTTCTGAAATATTGCTGACCTGGAAAGTAGGAAGCCGTTTCATCCGGATTGTAGTCTGGTCCGTTCCCCGTTCCCTCAGCTGCAACCCAGGATGTTCCGTCGGTGCTTCTCTCCCACCTGAAAAGATAGGTGTTGTCTCCTCCTCCCAGTGTGGGAGGAACACTCCCCTGAAGGTTGCTGAAATTTCCGTCTGAACATATTTCCTGTGGAACTGATGAAATGGTGTTATTGGTTATTTCCGGCAGGACGTTGATGCGGACCGGACTGCTGACGCTGACACAGGCGCCTGATGTAACGGTACGTCTGTACCACGTTGTCTGCGTAAGTCCTGCGGGAGCCTGATAGCCTTGATCATTTCCCTCAATTTCGGTGAAGGTCAGGTTATCAGTGCTTGATTCCCATAAATAATCATATAATCCGTTACCATCCTGAAGGACCTGCACCGGATTCAAAGCCTGTGGAGTCTGTCCGTTGCAGAGTGTCTGAGGATCGCCTATAACATTATTTTTGATGTAGGGATGAACTTCTATCATTACAGGCATGCTTATATCAGTTATTGCAGCCCCGTTATCCCTTACGATCCTTCTGAACCATGTAGTCGCTGAAAGTGTTCCCGGTGGAGTATAGTTTTTCTGTGTGCTTGTTCCCGGTGCTGTTGCGAATCCGCTTGTTGCCGAGGTTGTACTGCTCTGCCATTGGTAGGTATATGGTGGTGTTCCTCCTACTGGTTGTGAACCTATAATAAGTCCATAGGGTGTATCGGAGCATACTGAATCAATCATATTGTTGGTTGCCGCCGACCTGATGGAGTTGAACAGGAATCCGTTAAGGACCGGGAAATAGTTAAACTTTATTTCTCCCGTCCCTTCCCCTGCAACTGATGGTGCGGGTGTTCCTCCCGCAACGCTTGTGCTGCTTACTGCTGAAGGCATGGATGAGAAGCTAAGCCAGACCAGTCCGCCTCCGCCTCCGCCACCATGGCCAAAACCTGCGGGATTGGAGCCGCCGTTCCCGCCTTCTGATTCAATCCCCACCTGGCTTGCAAGATTCTGGAATGAGACAGCGACTGAACCGCCTGCACCTCCTCCTCCTGCTCCGGCGTCGGAAGCAGCATTCAGAGCCGTCATTCCTGATGCCCTGATATAATGATTTTTTGCGTCGATCGTGTCGGCAATAATTATGACAATGCCGCCACCGTTTCCGCCGGCAGATGCAGTTGAGCCTGCAGCCTGTGTGGAAGCACCTCCGCCGCCGCCTGCAAAAATCCCGTTCTGGACTATAGTGAGTATAAAGCTCATTCCCCCAAAACCTCCGTCGCGGGGATCGTCGCCGCACTGCCCCGGAATATATTTTTCAAGTCCGCCGTCGCCACCCTTGCCTCGGTTAGATCCACCGCCGCCGCCTGAATACCGGCCATTGCCCCCACCGCCTCCGGAGAAATTCCTTCCCTGCCCTTTTGCATGGTTGGGATATAACAGCGTACCTGTAAAATCATGTATTGCAACCCCCTCACCCTTAAGACCGGCATTGTTCCATGAAAGGGGATACGAATCGTGGTTATTGTCTGATTCATTCGTAAATACACATTCACCTATGCCTGAAGAACCCGGTGCACCTGCAAAACCCAGTCCCGATGCATCTATATCGGCATTCAGTGTAAGCCTTCCACCAGCAAGCAGAGCAACCACACCCCCGGTACCCGTTGATGCATTCCAGGGCTGGCCGGTAAGATTCGCGGTAACATTCGGGGAATTGTAAAACGGGACCCTTACAAGCTGAAGATTGCCGTTCGTATTATATGTGTTTATATAGGTGTTCCTGGTAAAATTTATCCTGCCCGTAAGGTAATTCACCGACTGGACCACGAGGAATTCATAGCCCCCGGGGGTACCAAAAACCGATTGTACATTCTCCCCGTATGATCCCTGTACGGTCTGAATGCCCACTCCCTGCATCTGGATCAGCAGGACATAATCATTGGGATAAAACTGACCCGCCTGGGTCAGGTCACTTACTATCACATATCCCGCCCCCAGGGAATTAACCCTGGCATAACTGTTTATAATACCTCCAATAACCTCTTGTCCGTTAAGAACATGAAATGCAGAACCGAATATTATCGAGATGACGGATAATTGAAAAGTGATAATATAACGGGCCAGATAATATTTCATCAGGATGCTGATTGAAAAGCTAAACTATTCCAAAATACGTTATCCATAAAATCTAAATTCCGGCCATTACTGATTAACCGGTGTCTGATCGTCTATAAGTAACGGGAATTCTATATAAAAGATTGTGCCTTTATCCGGTTCTGATTCAAACCAGATTTTTCCGCCTGCACTTTCGACGTATCTTTTTACAATGGAAAGGCCCAGGCCCGCACCCGAAGATTTGGTTGTGAAATTTGGAGTGAACATTTTACTCTGAAGAGACTCGGGTATTCCTGTTCCGTTATCCGCTACAGAAACAACAACTTTCTGATCTTCAATTTCCATATTTACCTTTATAATCCCTTCCCTGTCGGAAGGAATTGCCTGAATGCCGTTTTTGATAAGATTCGAGAATATACCGTTTACATGTTCCCTGTCGGCATAGATGACTATTTTCCTGCCGTGGGTCCAGTTAACCCTGAATGATATACCGCTGTTCTTGAAGAGTTCAAGGGTTGTCCTTATTGAATCCACAACATCGACTCTTGAAGGCTTGGGTTCGGGGAGCTTGGCGAAGGATGAAAATGCAGTTGCAATGGAAGAGAGATTATCAATGAAGTCTATCTGGTTCCTTGTAAACCTCTCAAGCTTCTTCTCAAAGCCGGGTGCCCCGTCCTTCCACGACTTAAGAAGCTGCTGAACATTAAGCTTCATAGGTGTAAGCGGATTCTTTATCTCATGTGCTATCTGTTTTGCCATCTCCCTCCAGGCATATTCACGCTCCGAAATCGCAAGTTTTTTGGCGCTCTCATCAAGTTCATCAACCATCCTGTTGTATTGCCTGACAAGATCTCCCACTTCGTCATTCCCCTTGTAAAGAAGATGTTCGCTTTTCTTTCCCAGCTCAACAGAAGCCAACCTGCTGCTCAATACCGTCAGGGGTGCCGTAAGACGGCTGCTGATAAACACCGCAAGGCTCATCGCAAGGACAATCAGCAGCAAGGTAAAGTTTATTACCGTGACTATCATGTCGGAAATATCCCTGGCAAGGACACTCTGCAGACGGAAATAGGGCAGGTTCAGATAAAAAATAACTTCATTATCGGGATTATAAAATGGCATATAGGCTGAGATATATTCCAGCCTGCCGATCTTTTCATTCTGGAAATACTCCGACTTTGTAAGGTTTGCAAGGTTTATGAAAGCTATATTGTTCATCCGCCTGCTGATGAGGTTCCTGTAGAAAATCTCAGGACGCGAGGTTGCTATCATATTACCCGTAAGATCATAAAGATTGATGTCGGTGTTGAAAATATTTGACAGCCGGATCAGTATCTCATCAAGAAAATCATAATTGCTTCCCGAGAATCCTTCAACCGGATACTTTTCCGCCGGAATCCGGCTTTCAAGCTCAATATATACTGAATTGAGTTTCTCACTGACATTTTCATAATGCTTGTTCTGGTACTGCCTGATTGCCAGAGAGGCAATTACATAACCGACTATTGTAAATGAAACAAGAAGAATGGAGATGAATGACATCTGAAGTTTCTGACGGAAGTTCATTCCGAAAAAACCTTTGAAAACCGGTTTCCCCGTTATCAGGAAAAGCAGGTTTGAGAATACAAAAATGAAAGCGAACAGATATGCAAATGAAATTACAATATCCTTAAATGAAAGCGCAGGCCTGCTGATAATTACAGTAACATTCCCATTCCTGTAAAGAATATGGCGGAAAGAATCCTCCAGAAAAGACCTGTAGCCTGACTCGGGTGTCAGATAGCCTGCATCGGTCTTGTTGAAAGGATAATCTCCTGTGCGCAGCACTAGCTCTCCGTTAATATATTTGGCAAATGAATAATCCCTGAGCCTGGCATAGCTGTGATATTTTTTATCAAGAAGCAATTCGGAATATCCCGGCTGGAACACGTTTATGTCGCTGTATATATCTATGAAAAGACCATTTATCCTGCCTTTGCCATAGTCAAAGAAAAGGCGGCCCAGGTAGTTCGCCCTGCCCTGCCTGTTATCTATATAATAAAATCCGGAACCTGTCAGCCTGTTCCCATGCCTGAGGATCCTGTCCTCAAAAAATCCGAAACAATTATTATAGACCTCTCCTGTTTCGCCAATCCTGAGTGAATCATCACCCTGGCACAAGATTACGTTTACATTGAAATTGCCCCAGTATCCGTGAAAATATTTATCACGCATATAATCAGATATCAATTCGACATCATCCTTCTCAAAGTACCCGACATTCATGATCCTGGCAAGCATGGAGTCACCTGAGATTACCGGCCACATGTCGAGCAGGAGATGTTCGGCAGTAGGGTCATTTTCTGTAGAATATGAAAGAAGCTGTATATTGATCTTTTCTTCCGTTTTCTTTTCCGAATTGACGGTGATTATCAAAAGTGAGTACAGGCCGAATATTATTGAAAAGATCACCGATTTATTGAAAGTACCCGTTTTGAACAGACAGGTCAGCCGGATGCCGGCGATAACAAGAATATAAAAAACCATAAGGGATATGGCCATTCCCGGTTCTTTCCTGAGAACAATCAGGAAAACAGACAATGACAGCACACATGCCACTGCCCATTGCCGCACCGGCCATTCTTTTGCATGAGGCACTACTTTGAGGAGATAGAGAAAAGGCACTGAAAAGAGGAATGAGACTGCAACAAAGCCTGCCAGGCTGAGGGCATTAAGGTCAAGAACTTTATAAGTCTCAAAATTAATGTTTGAATTGAGGATCAGATGGCTGAAGATGCAGTGATAAGCCAGAAACAGTATGGCAGCAACAATGAGAAGGATGGTAAGGGTAAGATACCGTTTCCCGGATTTTACCATCAGTTCATCGACAAAATCTGCATGCCTGTGAAAAAGATATGCCAGTACAGCCATCAGAACTGCAAAAACCAGCAGGTGCCCGGGACTCGGGATGAATGCATTCATCGTATACCTGTAGGGAGAAAAGAGCTGAAACTGGTTCAGTATGGCCGGATAGCTGGTCAGAAGAAGGATCAGGTAGACTACCGAGAATATTATCAGGGCAGAAAAGAGCGACAACATTTTCCGCTTTCGCATTGCAAGGAATTCAGATAATCTTACCGTCAGTCCTGCTAAAAGCAATAAGGTGATCGCCCACAAAAGCAGGGGGACGATTTTAAAATACCAGGTGCCGTCTTTTTCTCCGGGATAAATAAGAGAAAAAAGAAAAGTTCCGTCGGCTGCCACCACATGGTATTCTGATGCATCGGGTTCGGTACTGAATGTTACTTCACCCGTTATCCCGAAATCCCTGAGGAAACCGTTTTTTATTATGTCATTTTCAAATCCATAATCGTTGCGAAGCCTGAGAAGCCCTACTATCCTTTCATTTCCGGCCTGAATGCTCCGTGCCAGGAACCAACCGTTCTGTACAAAGATCAGCGGACGCGAGAAAGCTGAGTCAGGAAGAAATCCGGGCACATCAAAATCGTTGTCCGACCAGTAGATAAGTTTATCACCTATATACTCGAGGAGTGTGATCCTGTTCTTTTCGGCAAGCGAGAAGAGCCTGTTTTCAGCTGATGAACCATGGCTCTCCCCGCGCGCCAGTATTGGCTCCATGCCATTGAGGCATTCATCCATTACTTTTTCCTTTTCCCGGAGGATCTTGTTGAACCTTTTTGTTCTAAGCCAGTATTCAAAATCACTGAAATAAACCGACTCGACAGCAATCGAAACGATTATCATAACTGCTGTCAGGATGGCCAGAGAGTATTTAAAACGGGGTTCCTTCATTTTTCCAGTCAGATTATTATTCATGATGGTAAGGCTCGCCTCTTATAACCGTGAACGCCCTGTAAAGCTGTTCGGTGAACAACAATCTTATCACCTGGTGGGAAAAGGTCATTTTCGACAGTGATAACTTCAGATCGGCCATGCCCAGTACCTCACCGGAAAAACCGTATGCCCCGCCTATTATAAAAATAATCCTTTTTTTCTGAAGCATAAGTATCTTTTCAAGCCTGCTGGCAAACTCGACTGTTGTATATTCCTGACCATTTTCGTCAAGGACAATCACAAAGTCATCCTTCTGCAAATACTGCACCATTTTTATGCCTTCCCTTTCCTTCTGTTCCTTAACAGGCATATTTCCCGTACTTTTAAGATCAGGTAGAGTGATTATTTCAAATGATGTATATTTTTGAAGCCGCGCTGAATACCTGCTCACTCCTTCGACTATGTATTTCTCTGTGGTCTTGCC
>CAZTDW010000144.1:0-10435 GCA_964611835.1 uncultured Rikenellaceae bacterium
GTATTCCGGTGTTGAATGGACCAATCCGCCGGAGAAGGTTTACCAGGCACTGATGACTCATCCCAGGTTTGCTGAGAATTTCAGCAACGTTCCGAGGGAAGAGCTGTCGGTTTCAACACGGATATTTACCAGGAAAGCCACAGAAAGGATCCTGGTTGCAGCCTTTGAGCATGCAAAAAACCATGGCTATCCATCGGTCACTGTTTGTGAGAAGCCAAATGTGATCCGTGAGACATCAGGTCTGATGTGGAAGCTTGCAAAGAGTATCCAGAAGAACAGCTATCCGGATATTAAGTTGCTGAACACAAATATTGATGCACAGATGATGTGGCTTACAAAGAATCCTGAGGATTATGGTGTCATAGTAGCAGGAAACATGTTCGGTGATATTGTGTCGGATGCTTTTGCAGGATTGATTGGCGGACTGGGTTTTGCCTGCAGCGCACAATTCTCGTCAGACGGAGTAGCTGTTTTTGAGCCTACTCACGGATCTGCCCCCAAGTATGCTGACTTTGAAATCCCGATAGTCAATCCGATTGCCATGATTGAAGCTTCGTGCATGATGCTCGACTATACAGGTGAAACGGAAATAGCAAGGAAGATAAGAAATGCCGTTGCCGATGTAATACTTGAAGGCAGGATCAAAACCTATGATATGATGAAAATGCAGGGAAGGCCGGAAGTTATTCACAGCGGTGCTGTATCAACGATCGGAATGACTGATGCCATTATCTCAAAAATAAAATAATCTCTATATGCGATGAATGAAATTGTAAAAAAACTCTGGCCTGAGCTGGACTGGATCAAAGATGAATCATTGCGTGAGAAGACCGCCAAAACCTGGGAGATTGCTCTCGATAGAAGTACCCTGAGTCCCGGCGATCTCGAAACCATACCATTCACCCTTTTGTGCGGTCCGGATCTGAAAGTAAGTTTTATGGATCACAAGCGGTGTGTGGTTCATATTTCAAGGGCTTGCGGTGAAAAGATGAACGAGTTTTTCGGCACGGATCTGCCTGTCAATATGGATGTGCTTATTGCAGGAGCAATACTTGCCGATGTGGGTAAATTACTTGAATATGAGACCGGACCTGGCGGAAAATCTGTTCAGGGTAAATACGGTCAGTACCTCCGACATCCGTTTTCCGGAGTGTCTCTTGCAGAGGAATGCGGTGTCCCTCCGGAGGTTTGCCATATAATTGCCGCTCATGCCCATGAGGGAGATCTGGTCAGGCGGACAACTGAAGCATATGTTGTTCATCATGCTGACTTTATGACATTCCTTCCCTTTAAAAGCAGGCTGATAGTATAAAAGAAAAGGAGGCTTACGGATATTCGCACGTAGCCTCCTGATTTAAAAATAATCGTTTTTCCCCTTATCGTATGATTGTCGGTATTCCTATTATCCAAGTTTCATCTTTTCCACCTCTTCGATATTCCTTTCATTAGTGATAACCTTGGCATCGGGTGTATACAGGTAATCGATAAGGTCCTGGTATTTGTCCATTATCTTTCCTCTGACGATTTTCATCGTTGAGTTCATCAGCCCGTTTTCTTCGGTAAACCCTTCATCGAGGATTCCAAGTGAAACAGGAAGCCACCTCTGAGGAAACATGCTTCCATATTTGCCATTTGTCCGGTATTCATCAACTTCGTCTTCGATAAGTGTAAGGACTGCCCTTTTCCCCTCATCGGAATCAGCTGTAAGATCCCTTTCTTCCAGATAAACCTTGAGTGTATGCTGATTCGGTACTATAAGCGCAACAGTATAAGGTTTCTGATTATTGTAAAGCATGCACTGGTCAATGTACTTTGACTGTTCGGTAATTGCTTCTTCAATGCTTTCAGGGCTGAATTTCTCTCCATCATCGGCAATCAGAAGGCTTTTGAACCGGCCAAGGACATAGAGGTATCCCTCTTTTGTCATATAACCCATATCGCCAGTATACAGCCATCCATCTTTTATAGATTCCTTTGTTGCAGCCTCATTTTTCCAATAGCCGTGCATAACGTTGCCGCCTCTGATCACGATCTCTCCTTTCTCCCCGAGCGGCAGCTCTTTTCCATCGCTGTCACAAATCTTAAGATCCATGTTATTCACCAGTACGCCTGATGATCCCAGCCTGTGCCTGGCTGTTGAGTTTGATGAGATAACCGGTGAGGCCTCGCTTAATCCATAACCCTGGTACATGGGTATTCCAAGCGCATAGAAGAATCTCTGAAGCTCTATGTCAAGTAAAGCGCCACCGCCAATAAAGTAATCAAGTTCACCTCCAAAGCTTTCCCTTATCTTGCTGAACAATATTTTATCGTAGAGGTCTAAAAGCGGTTTTTTTAGCTTCTGCAGCCCCCTGCCCTTGTTCCATCCTTCCTTATTGTAGGAATATGAAATTCTGATGGCATGGTTGAATAGCATTTCAGCCAGTTTCCCTTTTTCCTTTATACCCTTTTCAATGTTCTTTCTGAAATTCTTGGCAATGGCAGGAACACTCATCAGCAGATTGGGTTTTATTTCCTTAAGGCATGAAGGCAGATTTCTAAGCGTCTCAAGGGGAGTCTTGCCTGATTTTACGGAAGCAATGCTTGCTCCTTTACCCATGAAAGCATATATTCCGCATGTATGGCCGAATGAATGATCCCACGGCAAAATAAGCAGGGTCTTGTAAAAAGAGGGGATATCCATCAGACTGTAAGCCTGGTAAACATTTGTAACGTAATTTCCGTGTGTAAGAATAATGCCTTTTGGATCAGCGGTTGTTCCTGATGTGTAACATATATTTGCAAAATCTGATGGCTTAATGCTTTTACTGATGGTCTCAAAAGTTGCTTTGTTCTGAGGAGATTCAAGCCATTCTCTTCCAATCTTCCTTACCTCATTGAAATGTATCTCGTTATCCTCATATTCTTCCTGAGTGTCGAAATGGATAATTTTCTCCAGGCTGGGGCAGTCTTTTATAACCTGTTTGATCTTCTGAGCCTGTATTGATGAGTTGAGGATCATTCTGGATTCTGAATGGTTTATTCTGAATTTTATTTCTTCCGGGGTCAGTTTAACCGACAGCGGCACATTTACAGCGCCGGCGTAGAGAATTCCCAATTCTCCTATTACCCAGCTGTTCCTTCCTTCAGAAATCAGGCATAACCTGTCACCTTTCTTTATACCAAGTTTCAGCAGACCTGCAGCAAATTCGTACACCTGCTTTTTTGTCTCACCGTAGGTTGTACCCTCGTACCTGTCATTCGGTTTCTCCCAGAGGTAAACATTGCTATTGAATTTGTCAACACTCTCTTCAAAAAACTGGATTAATGATTTCATCAGTCATCTGATTTTTAATGGTTCTTAAGTATATGCATTGACTCCCTGAAAATGGTCTCATTTCTTTCGGGGCCAACCGATATTAGCGAAATGGGGATACCCGTTTCCTTCTCGATGTATTCAATGTATCGCCTGAGGTTAACCGGCAGTTTGCTGAAGTCCCTGATTTTAGAAAGATCTTGATTCCATCCTTCGAATTCCTCATAAACCAGCTCAGTTTTAATTGTGCTGTCGAAGAGGATTTCATTGGTTTCCTTATTGTCTCTCAGGTATGATTTACAGATTTTTATTGTTTCAAAGCCAGAAAGAACATCAGATTTGGTCATGAAAAGTTTTGTAACACCATTCAGCATAATGGCGTATTTGAGAGCAGGAAGATCAAGCCATCCGCATCTCCTTGGACGTCCGGTAGTAGCTCCGTATTCGCATCCCTTGTTCCTCAGGGTGTCACCTGTTGAGTCAAGCAATTCAGTAGGGAAGGGGCCGCTGCCAACACGGGTGCAATAAGCCTTGAATATTCCGAAAATCTCGCCGGCCAGACGTGGTGATATGCCCAGCCCGGTACAGGCACCGGCACTTATTGTATTTGATGAGGTAACAAAAGGATATGACCCGAAATCAAGATCAAGCATTGTTCCCTGTGCCCCTTCAGCAAGTATTCTTTTTCCTCTGGCAGCAAGTTCATTAACAAGGTACTCGGTATTTTCAATTCTGAATGTTTTTAGAAGTTCAATACCCTCGAACCATCCACGTTCATAAGCTTCAATATCATAGCTGAAACCAAGGTTCTTTAAAATATCAATGTGATGGTTAATGTGTTGTTGATAAAGATCTGGGAAATGACCTTTGAGTATGTCGCCTGCTCTCAGTCCGTTCCGCCCGGCTTTGTCGGTATACGCAGGTCCTATGCCCTTCAGGGTTGATCCTATTTTTGAGTTGCCCTTGCTGTTTTCATACGCTGCGTCCAGAATCCTGTGAGTGGGCAGAATGAGATGTGCCTTGCCCGATATTACCAGCCTTTTTCTCAGTTCGTCTGCCGGCAGTCCGATATGTTCAATCTCCTGCATGAAAACAGCAGGATCCATCACAACTCCGTTGCCAATAATATTAAGTTTATCGGGATGGAATATACCTGAAGGTATCAAGTGTAAAACATGTTTAACATTGTTAATTTCAAGTGAATGGCCTGCATTTGGCCCACCCTGGAAACGTGCTACAACATCATAGCCGGGGCTCAGGGCATCTACAATTTTACCTTTTCCTTCATCTCCCCATTGCAGACCTAGCAATATATCAATCTTCATTTTTCCGGTATAAACAGGATTTTTAAAAACAATTCCGAAGGTACAAAATATTTCCTGCTGTTGAAACGTTGATATTGTTATTGTTGATAAAAGAGACCAGTTGTCAGTAACAGCTTTAGAATTTCATCGGTAATTAACTGAATTATAGTAGTTTTGTATATAGTTGGAGTATTGTCTAAAAATTGCGTCGACCATGAAAGAATTAAAGGTTTTATTAGTCTCAGGCCTGGTACTGCTATTTACCGCAAGCAGCTTGTATGCTCAGAGATCTGAAGGTGAAAAGGACTTCAGATTTACTATCAAGACAAATCCTCTGTCGGCTCTTGGCGGACCTTTCTGGATTGTAATTATACCTCTTACCGGTGAATACAAAGCTCTTTTTGAAGCAAAGGTAAGCGAAAAATCATCGGTTCAGATCGGTGCCGGATATATCGGCCCCAGTGTTCTCCTTAACATTGACGAAATTACGAGCAATGAAAATGAGGAAGATGTAAGCGGTGTTAAAACAAGCGGTTTCAGGGTACAGGGGATGTACAAGTTTTTCCTTAGCCGGGATCTTACTGCACCTGAAGGTTTCTACGTGGGACCTCATGCATCATTCGCCACTGCTGAGATAAGGAGCAGGGAGGATGAGGTGAACAATATCAAGGCTTCAAAGCTGAATCTGAACGGTGTATTTGGATACCAGCTCATAACATCAGGAGGATTTACTCTTGATATCTTCACCGGATTAGGATTCGTATCAAGGAAATGGGAGATTTCGGGGACCGACTGGGATCAGGATCAGTTCAAAGACAGGGCCAGCATAAATGTCCCGTTTGGGTTTACCTTCGGCTACGCATTCTAGCCGGCGAGATTAACTGGGGAAATCTTCAGGGAAATTACCCAATCATAAGCGTATAGTTTCTGATGATCCTTCAGGGGGTCATTTGTCCTTTTTTTTGAAAGATCCGTAAATATACAGAGAGTGATAGACCGGACTGAAATCATGCAGGGCGCTGGCAGTCTTTATTATATTCTGTATTCTTGGATCGCAGAACTCAATAACCTGTCCGGTCTCCATGTCGATAAGGTGGTCGTGCTGGCCGCATTCGTGCGCTTTCTCAAACTGGGCCAGGTTCCTTCCGAACTTATGCTTAATTACAAGGTTGCAGTCGAGTAATAATTCTATCGTATTGTAAAGTGTTGCGCGGCTTACCCTGTAATTTTTATTTTTCATGAAAACATAAAGTGACTCAATATCAAAATGACCACTCCTTGAATAAATTTCATCAAGAATCGCATATCTTTCAGGTGTCTTCCTGTGCCCCTTTTTTTCAAGGTACTCCGTAAAGATCTGCTTAACGGTTGATTTTGTCGTATCACTTGCCATTACAGGACTGAATTAGTAAAACCATCAACAAAATACGATCTTAAATTTAATCAGCTTTAATCCTATTCTGAAAAATCTTCAACCCTTTTAATGTTGTCGATACCCCTCACGTTAGAAATTTTAAGGATAAGATTGTTGATATCCTGGGTATTGTGAACATACAGGTCAATTGTTCCTTCGAAAATTCCATCCCTTACGCTTATATTGATATTGGTCATATTGACTTTCAGCTCCGACGAGATAATATTTGTTATATCATTAACAAGTCCTATCCGGTCAACCCCTGTCATACTGATCCTTGCAAGGAATGATACAAGCTTATGGATTGCCCATTTCACGGCAATGATCCTGTTTCCCTCGTTGGCCATGATCCTGATGGCCACCGGGCATTTAGGCTTATGAATGATGATAGATCCTTCGGGCGAACGGTATCCGATTACTTCATCCCCGGGAATGGGATTGCAGCATTTGGCAATTTCATACGACTGCCTGGCATCTTCAATATTTTCCCTTAGCAGGAACGGAGCTCCGTCATCAACCTTCCCGGGTTGCTCTGGTTCTTCCTCCTTTTTGCCTTTCATCGAGCCGAGCAATTTAAGCTCCCAGTACTTTATAACGTTCTTTGCGGGAGTCTTCCTTATAATCTTCTTAAGATTGTCGAGACTGATCGTACCGAGTTCTATGCCTGAATAAAGCTCGTCCTTGTTCAGGACATCATAACTAAGCATCAGCTTTTTTACTATTTCGGAATTGGGTACAACACCTAATTCTGCAAGCTTTTCTTCAAGGATCGTCATCCCTTTCTGAATCCTGTTTGTCGTTTCAGTACGCAACTGATTTTTAATAGCTTCTTTCGCTTTTGAGGTTCTGACGAAGGATAGCCATTCCTTTTCAGGCTTTGCTATGTCGGAAGTAATTATTTCCACCTGATCGCCACTCATCAAGATGGCATTGATGGGATTGAGCTTATAGTTTATCTTGGCGCCAATTGCCTTATTCCCGATTTCAGTATGGATCTCATAGGCGAAATCGAGAGCTGAAGCACCTTTGGGAAGACTTACAAGGGTACCTTTCGGAGTGAAGACCATAATTTCCGAGGAGAACAGGTTCATTTTGAATTCATCGAGAAATTCAATAGGGTCTTCAAGAGGATTTTCGAGCATGCTCCTGATCTTCCTGATCCATTTATCCAGCTCGGTCTCCGGGCTGTTATCACCCTTGTATTTATAATGGGCAGCATATCCTCTTTCGGCAATTTCATCCATCCTGCTGCTTCTGATCTGAACCTCCACCCATCTGCCTTCAGGTCCCATAACAGTAACATGCAGGGCTTCATAGCCGTTTGGCTTTGGCCTGCTTATCCAGTCACGCAACCTGTCGGGTTTTGGAAGATAAGCATCTGTGATCACCGAGTAAATGCTCCAGCAGGTTGTTCGCTCCGGAATTCCGGGCAGTGGATCAAAAACTATCCTTACCGCCAGCACATCATAGATCTCTTCAAATGGAACATTCTTGGCCTGCATTTTTTTCCAGATGGAGAATATGGATTTGGGACGTCCATTGATCTCGAATTTAAGGCCCGATTCGGTGAGCTTTTCAACAATGGGAAGGCTGAACTTGTTTATTAGAGCCAGGTATTTCTTTTCACCGTGCTTAAGCTTTGCTGCTATCTCATCATAGATCTGAGGCTGACGGAATTTGAAACTCAAATCCTCTAATTCGCTTTTGATCGCGTACAATCCCAGCCTGTTTGCCAGAGGAGCATACAGGAATATTGTCTCACCGGCAATTTTCAGTTTCTTGTTTTCAGGCATAGAGTCCAATGTCCTCATATTGTGAAGCCTGTCGGCTATCTTTATGAGGATCACCCTTAGATCGTCAGAAAGAGTCATCAGCATCTTTCTGAAATTCTCTGCCTGCATGGATGATGATGATCCTTTGTTGTAGGTTCCGGAAATCTTGGTAAGACCATCAATAAGTGATGCTATTTTAATGCCAAACTCCTTTTTTACGTCTTCGATGGAATAATCAGTATCCTCAACTACATCGTGCAAAAGAGATGTGGCAATTGATCTCGCTCCCAGACCTATTTCCTGGTTGACAATCCTGGCAACTGAGATTGGATGAAGAACATAAGGTTCACCGGATTTTCTCCTCATGTTCCAGTGTGCCTTATTGGCAATATTGAATGCTTTTTCAATAAGCTCCCGGTCGCCCGGATTGTTGCATTTGAAAAGATTATTAATCAGAGAATCGTATTCATCCTGAATACGCTTTATATCATCCTCATCGAAAATATCCTTACTCCCCATAAAGGTTCTCTCACTTCTTTTTATGCCATGTGCAAAGATAGCTTTTTAAGTTAATCCCTCCATCATGCCATGTTGCAGGCTGGCAGAATTAATTATTTGTTTTTGTATATGGTTACAGTACCGGTCTTTGAGATCTTTTTACCGTTATTGGTCCGGGCTCTGATGATCCATATGTACACTCCTTCCTGAGCCGGATTGCTTTTGTCTGTTCCGTCCCATGCTTCGGTAAAATCCTTCGTCTCAAAAACAACCCTGCCCTGCCTGTTGGAGATTACCAGGCTGTACTCTGAAGGGGTGAATGTAAACACCGGGGCGAATAAGTCATTTTTTAAATCCCCGTTCGGGGTAAAAATATTGGGTACAGTAATAGTCTCTTCCATATTATAGCAAGTTGTGTTTGACCTGCTTTCACCGTCAGTTCCATATGGATTTGAAGCTTCCTCCGCAAAGACATAGAAGCATATCTTCCCGGCAGTAGCCCCATACATTACTTCTGAAATGTTTATTGAATGTGTTGTATCAGAAGATGCTAAGAGAGCCTGCTGCGTGAATCCATTGCCGGTATCCATGTATACTCTGTACGATGAGACCACACCGTTCCATTTGTAATAGTCGTTCCATTTCAGTATTATATTGTCGTCGGATCCCCGCTCCGATTTCAGTAAAATATTCGAAGCAACATTTGATGTCCTTTCAGGCAGGTTGCAGCTGTTAATTGCTGAAAGCCTGTAATAGTTATTCCTGGTAATATCTCCTTCGTTGTCAATATAGGATATGGCATTGATGGAAGATCTGATTGAGGCAATTGGTTCAAAAGTTCCGGCATGACCGATCTTCCGGTCAAGTCTGAAAAGATCGGTTTACGATGAAGGGTCGATAGTGAAGGCAAGGGAAATATCATCGAATGCCGTTACCGTAGCATAATCTGCATTGATCCAGGCTGGTCCCTGAAGCGTTCTGACCTTTGCACACGACTTGTTTGAATATGAGTATCGCCCGTCAGCAAGCCTTGCCATGATCGCATAACAATATTCGGTGCCGTTTGCAAAATCATCTGAAACATAAACACTATCATTATCCGTAACCTGAAAGGCAACACTATAGGAGCCACCGTTTACTGATCTCAGGATATCATAACCCGTTACATCTGAGGGGAATGAAGGATATTTGTTCCATATAATATTGATTTTCTTTTTGCATGAATCAATTTTTGTCTCACAGAAAATCGTCCTTAATACATTTGAAAGCGGACTGACGTTAGCTGAGTCATCGATGGCAGCCACTACGAATGATTCGGTCCTGACAGGTGAGAACGGACGGTAAACCGAATAACCTGTCTGTGAAGGATTGTATATGGTGTCAATAGCGAATCCGGCCCCATCCTGATATAAATAGATTATATATCCAGCAACATCTGGCGAAGTGCTTACAGTCCACGACATTTCTGTATTTCCTGTAACCTGATTGATCGATACAAGTGTAAATCCGGGCGAGACAGGAGGAGTTTCGTCAGGCTGGCCTGTAACAATAAATGTTACCTGCATCATCAGCAGAAAAGTGAATATTATTTCCACCCGGGTTTTTCTATCCCGCAACGATCTCATATAAATCATTAATATTATAGTATCTGTTCGCCAGTTGCAAAAGTACATCGGGAGTGATTGTCCTTATTGTGTCAGCAAGCCGGGTGTAGTAATTAACATTGAGATCGAATTCCCATATTGCCTTGAAGCTTTCAGCCATCGCAAAAGGTCCATCGAACATTCTTACCATTTCACCCGACATATAATTCCTTACCAGCTCCAGTTCTTCATTTCTGACGGGTTCATTCTGAAGCACCCTGATCTCCCTGTATATTTCATCAATGGCATTTTGAGTAACTTTATTACTCACTTCCGCGGAAATTACTTTATACCCGCTCAGGTTAAGTGATGCAGCAGCAGAATGAATTCCATAGGTATAACCTTTATCTTCTCTGATGTTCTTCATTAATCTTGATCCAAAAAAGCCTCCAAGGACTGTATTCAGGACCTTGAGGCCCGGATAATCGGGATGACGCTTATTTATGGTTGCAGAACCGATTCTTATTGCTGATTGAATTGCTCCCTGCTTTGATATGTGTATTCTTTTA
>CAZTDW010000145.1:0-10426 GCA_964611835.1 uncultured Rikenellaceae bacterium
GATTGAAGATGGCTGAGCCGGATACAATCATACGGGTAGTATACACCTTGTGTTACCTGGTTATTAACAATTGTTCATATCTGACCCTTGACTTATCTGCAAATTTGGTTACCTTTGATTCGAAATGGTGTTATAACGATCCGAGACCGTTATAATGAAAAGGGAAAGCGGTTTGAATCCGCTACAGTACCCGCTGCTGTGATGCCCCATCACTATTGTTGTGATGATGGTTTTAAAAAATACCTGCCACTGTTCCGACCTGAAAGGAATGGGAAGGCTTTTTAAAACCGGGACAAGTCAGAAGACCTGCCAGAAAATAAATATTCAAGCTTTCGGGAAATAAAGCACAGAATCTGAACCTGATTCCAAACCACTTTTCCCGGCAGCTCAAATGAACATATGATTTTGAGAAATGCCGTTTTTTATATTGCCTTTTTTTTATCACCATACCTGTATGGCCAGATGTCGCTGAATACCGATACCATCCTGATCAGGGAAGTGATAATCAATGGCAAATTTACGGCCGGCGAAATATCAGAAACAAAGGCTGTTGTTATTGATTCGTCGGTCATGGCAAGATACCGGCATCATACATTATCTGATCTTGTATCGGAAAACACAACCCTGTATATCAAATCCTACGGTCCGGGGGGAATTTCAACACCATCATTGAGAGGCACTTCTGCAGGTCATACACAGATTGCCTGGAACGGTATAAACCTTAACAGTCCGATGCTGGGTCAGTTTGACCTTTCACTTGTCCCCGCCGGCCTGATAGACGGGATAGATGTATATATGGGAGGAAGCTCGCTTGATATGGGCAGCGGTGGCATGGGAGGAATAATAAATCTTGAAACACAACCCGACTGGTCAGATAAAACAAGGATCATGATAAATCCCGGGATAGGTAGCTTTGGAAAATACTCTGGTCTGGCCAGAATAAGCACGGGAAGTGCCAGGCTCCGCTCTTCGACCAAAGCATATTACCAGAGATCCGAGAATAACTTCAGATTCCTCAATACAACACTGGGGCTTAATCCAGAGTGGGAGAGGAGGGAGAACAGCCAGTTCGCCCAGAGAGGAGTGGTTCAGGAACTATATCTGAAGGCTTCGGAAAATGCCATCCTGTCGGGCAGATTCTGGTATCAGTCAGCAAACAGGAATTTGCCGGTCCCAATTACCGTTCCTGTAATGAATCCTCCTGAAAAACAATATGATGAATCATTCAGGTCGATGGTTGATTTCGAAACAAAACGGAAGGAGACTGAATATAAAATAACCGGAGCATTTATTTCGGACTATCTTCATTACACAAATCAATCCGTATCAATCGATTCAAGAAACCTCTCCCGTAATGCAGTCTTCAGGGCTTCAGTAAGCAAAACGCTGGGGAACAGCACACGGCTCAGGATCGACTTTAATGATGAACTAAATCTGATCAATTCCAATAACTACATCTCAAAGCGCATCAGAAATCTGGCATCAGCCGGATTTTTGTCTGAAACAGAGCTGAATAAACGACTTTCTGCCAGAATATCTGTCCGTGAAAATCTTGTTGACAGGAAACTGCTTGTTCCTGATTTCTCATTATCAACCGCATACAAAATCACCAGTTCAGGCGGCCATCTTCTAAAACTCGGAATATCAAAAAACTCAAGGATTCCTTCGCTTAATGACATGTACTGGTCGCCCGGAGGAAATCCTGATCTTAAAACGGAAACGGGTTATTTTTCTGAGCTGAGCTGGATAATGAACCACAATTTTTCGCCCTACTTCAGTGCTCGTACCGTAATAACTCTTTTCAGTAACCGTATTAAAAATCTTCTCCAATGGATCCCGGGTAACAGCTCATACTGGGTTGCAGCTAATTCAAAGAAAAGCCAGTCCACCGGCCTTGAGACAGGAATAGATCTTAAATACTCAAAATCAGACTTTTATATTAACCTTAAAGCCGATTATGCCCTGACGAAAGCCGTTACGGTCACGTCAGATGGCAACGATGAATCATCAGCCGGCAAACAGCTTATCTATGTCCCTTTGAACAAGCTGAACAGTGTCCTGAAAATAAACTGGAAATGGTTGCATTCCTCAATCGGAGGATATTACGTCGGCCGCAGATTCATTACCCCGGATAACACCAGCTACCTGCCCGGGTATATTTCCGGTAACCTTGAGTCAGGAATTCAGCTTAAGCAGCAAAATATGACCTATGACATTATTCTCTCGGTCGACAATGTTTTTAATACCAGATATCAGAACGTAGCGTGGTATCCTATGCCGGGACGTTCATTTTTCCTGTCAGTTGTACTATTACTAAATTAATTATGATGCAAAAATTCTTGTTCTCAGGCTTTCTGTTAATATCTTCATTGATCTTCACTTTTTGTATAAAAGATCCGGGGCCGGTTATCAAGGGAGTTACAGATAATAATCTGTCGGGTCCGGGCGTATTTATCCTCAATGAAGGCAATTTCAGGACAGGCAATGGCTCACTGTCTTTCTTTTCCTATGATTCATCAAAGATATTCAATAACGTCTTTCTCGAGGTCAACAGCCGGCTTCTCGGCGATATTCCTTATTCAATGGCTGTCAGCAACGGCAAAGCGTACATTGTTGTAAACAATTCGGGAAAGATTGAAGTGGTCGATGAAAATACAATGGAGTCACTTACCACTATAAACAAGCTGTCATCACCGCGTTATATATCATTCGCAACAGATAAAAAAGCATACGTAACAAGCCTTTACTCTGATTCTATTACCATTCTTGACACCGAAAAGGACATAATCTCAGGATACTTAAGAATTAGGCATACTTCTGAAACCATCATTGCCAGGGAAACTAAGGCATATGCAGCAAGCTGGGCCGGAGGCAACAAAATCTTCGTGATAGATATTTTGTCAGATAATGTAACTGACTCGATTGAAGTTGGCAAAGAACCTGAGAGCATGGCTGTGGACAAAAACGGGACATTATGGGTATTGTCCAATGGCGGCTGGCAGAGGGATAATTTTGCCGAACTCACCGCCATTGATACAAGGACAGATGAAATCCTCAAACGGCTGCTTTTCTCCCAGATTACTGATTCACCCACTTCGCTTCAGGTTGACGGAAAAGGAGAAAATCTTTTCTTCCTGCTTAACGGAGGCGTGATGCGGATGAGTATAGATGATGATCAATTGCCGGAAAATCCCTTTATATCTCCTCCTGGTATAAACCTGTATAAAATCGGCATCAATCCCTCAAACAGCGAAATATTCATAACCGATGCAAAAGACTATCAGTCGAAGGGAGATGTATTCAGGTATGATAAAAACGGCGTTATGATAGCAAAAATGGAGGCAGATATCATTCCGGGATCAATCTGTTTCAGAACAGGAACATTTCTTCCAGGAAAATGAAAGGAATCTACTACCCATATACGCGCCTTACAATATTTTCACAGGCATTTCTTCTGATCTTTTTTCAGATTTTTCTTGCTTCATGCCAGGGAAGGAAGCCTTCCGGAGCTGAGAACACTAAAGATCTTGAAAACAATACAATAAATATTGCGAATAGGGTTGCAATAATAAAGGAATATGGGTATTCGCACATTAAAATCCATAATCCCTGGCAAGGAGCTGAAGATATTGTACAGGAATGGTATCTTGTCAGGCGGGGAAATACTCCTCCTGAAGGAATTGACAGTTCAAAGGTTATTTATGTACCTCTGAAAAGAATTGTGTGCATGTCTACGACTCACCTGGCAATGATAAATGCTCTTGGAGAAACTGAAAGCATATGCGGTTTTTCAGGGACCAGATTTATTTATGATCC
Source organism: uncultured Rikenellaceae bacterium (assembly GCA_964611835.1). Classification (GTDB taxonomy): domain Bacteria; phylum Bacteroidota; class Bacteroidia; order Bacteroidales; family VadinHA17; genus LD21. The sequence goes on from CAZTDW010000145.1 coordinate 3,817, forward strand.
TTTAATAAGGGATCTTGTGACTAACGGTAGTATCAGTGAGGTGGGATATGAAGATAACATCGACAAGGAGAAAATCATCAGCCTGTCGCCGGATCTGATAATGATATATGGTATCGGAAGCGAATCGGCAGGCTATATCGGCAAACTGAGGGAGTTGGGAATTAAAACAGTCTTCAATGCCGATTATCTGGAAACTCATCCGTTGGGCAAAGCTGAATGGATCAAGGTGCTGGGAGCATTGTTTTGCAAGGATGCGATGGCTGACTCGATTTACGGGGAACTGCAAAAAAGATATTTCGATCTGAGCGCATATATTGATTCGGGAATTAAAGAGAGGAAAAAAGTCCTGCTGGGGATGCCCTTTAAGGATACATGGTATATTTCACCAGGTGATTCATACATAAGCACGCTTATAAATGATGCTGGCGGTGAATATTTGTGGAGCGGCACAAAATCAAAGATTTCTATGCCCATGGCTCTGGAGACGGTTTTCTCGGAAGCTGTAAATGCCGATTTCTGGCTCAATATCGGAAGTGTTACCAAAAGGGAAGAAATCACTACACTCGACTCCAGGCTTGAAAACCTGCCATGCTTCGCCAACGGGAACCTGTATAATAACAATAACAGGGAAAATCCGGGTGGAGGGAATGATTACTGGGAAAGCGGATGCATATCGCCTGATATAATACTGAAGGACATTGCATCAATATTGCATCCTGAGCTATTTGAAGGCTATGGGCTGTTTTACTACAAACCTGTCAGATAACATCATTGGGACATAAGGCAAAAATAGAATCCGATACTATAAGGACATTCGGTGGTGGCCGGAAAGCAATCCTGCTTTTGCTGCTGATAAGTGTAATTTTATTTTTCATCCTTGACCTGTTTCTTGGATCGGTCAGCATAAAGCCAGCTGAAATTGTACAGGCACTTTTCAGGCCTACGGGAGATCATGCTGGCATCATTCTTTTCAAGTTCAGATTGCCGAAGGCTGTTACTGCATTATTGGTCGGTATAGCCCTGTCGGTTAGTGGATTGCAGATGCAGACCCTCTTCAGGAATCCGATGGCCGGGCCTTATGTTCTTGGATTGAGCTCGGGATCCAGCCTGGGAGTTGCCTTTGTCATACTCGGATTCTCAGCCGGGATCTCTCCTGATGCCATCAGTGGAATCGGGAACTGGTCCATCGCGTTCGCTGCATGGGCAGGAGCAGGCCTGATTATGATGCTTATGATGGTAATTGCGTCAAAAGTTGAGAACATTCTGACTGTCCTCATTATCGGAATAATGCTCTCGAGCGGAATATCAGCCGTGGTAAGCATTATGCAGTATTTCAGCAATGAAACCATGCTCAAGGCATATATCGTATGGACCATGGGAAGCCTCGGCAACCTCACCTCGACCCAGCTTACCGTCCTGCTTATTTCCGTCACTTTTGGCGTGATCATGGCAATCATATCGGTAAAACCATTGAATGCCCTGCTTATGGGCGAGAATTATGCCAGAACCATAGGGATGAACCTGAAATTATCAAGATTCATAATAATTGCGTCTACAAGCATACTGACTGGTACCGTGACAGCCTTTTGCGGTCCGATCGGATTCATAGGCCTTGCAGTTCCGCATCTGGCAAGAATTCTTTTTATGACCTCTGACCACAGGATACTTATACCTGGGACAATCCTTACCGGAGGTACCTTGATGCTGCTGAGCGACATAATATCGCAGATGCCATGGTCAGACAATGTCCTTCCTGTTAATTCAATAACAGCTCTGATCGGGATTCCGGTTGTAATATGGGTAATTATGCATAACCGTAAATATTCTGAGATTTTCTGATGAGAATTGCCGGCAAGGAAATAGTGACACTGGATACCCTCGGGATAGGTTATGGGTCGGGAAAGACCATGAAAAGCCTTCTTCCTCCGCTAACTGCCAGGGCATTTGAAGGTGAGCTTGTAGCAGTGATAGGCAAGAATGGGATCGGCAAAAGCACCCTTTTAAAAACGATTGCAGGATTGCTTCAGCCATTGTCGGGAAGTGTGAATATTTCAGGAAAGAACATATCAGACTTTTCCAGGCGGGAACTTGCTTCCATCACAGGATATGTTTCTACAGAGGTGATTAGGATCAGCAATATGACAGTTTTCAATCTTGTCGCAATGGGAAGATATCCTCATACAAACTGGTTCGGAAATATAGATGCTGCAGGCAGGAGCGCAATCCTGAAAGCACTGTCACGCACCGGCATGTCGGATTTTTCCGGCAGGCTGCTTACTGAGCTTTCTGATGGCGAAAGGCAGAGATCAATGATAGCAATGGTACTTGCACAGGAAACCAGGCTCATTATTATGGATGAACCAACTGCTTTCCTGGATATAAAGAACAAATATGAAGTAATTCATCTTCTGAAAGAACTCTCAAGAAAGGAAGGCAAGACCATAATCTATTCCACCCACGATTTTGATACAGCCGTAAGCCAGGCAGACAAAATATGGCTAATACTTGAAAATGAGCTTGTAGAAGGTGCGCCTGAAGATATTATGATAAGGAAATCATTCGGGAATCTTTTTGATACCAGAGCAGTAACCTTCAATGAGGAAGACGGGACATTTACCGTCAGCAATGAATACAGGGGGACGCTGGCCCTTTCGGCAAAAGGCAGAAATGAATACTGGACAAGAAAAGCCCTTGCAAGGGCCGGCTACAACACGGTTTTTTCAGGCACAACTCCCAGGATTGAATCAGGATCTTCAATACCTTATAACTGGAAATTCATTGGCAACGATTTCTCAATGGATTTTGATACCCTTTATGACCTGGTCTTCTGGTTAAGGCACAATGAAGATGCTATTTGCTGAAATACTTCCTGTAATTGTCAATGAACGGACCAATATCTTCGACATCCAGTTTTTTCGCAATGATCTTTTTATTCCTGTCGAGGATATATATCAGCGGGGTTGACCTTACATTATAATAATAGCTGTAATTCGTTTTGCGATCGGGATCCCATCCGTTTATCCATGTAAGATCGTGATCCTCTATATATTTTTTCCATTTGTCTCTTTCCGCTGTGGTGCATACGGCAAAGATCTCAATGCCATTGTCCTTGTTTTTCTCGTAATAAGATTTGAGTTTTGGGGTGGCCTCCTTGCAATGCCCGCAATCGGGCTCCCAGAAGTAAAGGATCGTGAATTCCTTTTCTATGTCGTATAAGGCAACATGAATGCCTTTGTATGAATCCATTACAAGATCTGCCCCTTTTCGTCCTATCAGATTGGGCCGGATCATGTCAACCTCTTTCTTAAGATTGTCCCTGAATTCTTTTGTCACCCAGTCGGCTTTTCCTGATAGATAGACATCATCAGCAAGTTTAACCAGCACCGCATCATGACCCATAATTTCACTTTCGCGGAAGTGATTGAACAGGTAGACGGCAACGAACTGGTATATTTTGGGATTTCCCTGCACTTTTGCCAGGATCCTGTCTATTTCCTTATTGATTGAATCCGGTGCCTGTATCACAACATTTGAAAAGTATGTTTTTAGCCTTGTCTGCAAGATAGGCGTACGAAGCAGTCTTTCATCCGTAAGGCTTACATTGTCAAAGAAATGATTTTTGTTGTACATGTAGCCTTGCACCCATCTAAGGGAATCCGGATTCCGGGCACCAAAAGGGATCCTTATTTCAGGAACTTCCACCGGCAGCATTGATTTGACCAGCAGTGACAGTAGGTTTCCCTTATTCTCATTTACTACCGAATTCAGATAAGACTTCATTGATTCCTCCTGCAGTTTCAGTTTTTCGGTTAATATCCTCAGAGAATCAGTATTCTGCTTATTGCCCTGCATTCTTTTATTTAATCCTGAAGCATTTTTCTGCATTTCGATCCATCTCTTTTGGTAAGACAGGAATCTGGCGTTCTCGTCACATCCTGTAAATTTCAGGGTATTGAAATAATCGGGGAATGAACATGAAACCTGAAAAGTCTGATCTGATGATGCAAGTATTTCAAAATATTGCTTTCCGGGGAGGACTATCATGTATATCCCGTGAGGCAGTTCTTCATCGCCTGAAAAAATTCCGGACCCCGACCTATCGAGTTTAATTGTATCCTGGAGGTATTGCTTGTCACCAAAATGGTATGCAAGAAAGATCGTCGAATCGGATAATCCCCGTATTGATACTGATATTTCATAACCATTGTTCTGTTGTCCCGACAGGAAAATTGGAAGAAAGACCAGAAACAAACAAAAAAGTGATTTTCTCATTAAGGTATTTTTGAACTATTTCGAGTGCAAAATTAATTATTGCAATTTCTTTGCCAAAACATGGACTTCGGAATATTGCGAAATATATTGTACTTTTGAAAAGTTTAATCCGACAGGCTTTAGTAATGAAGATTTCAATCCTTATTCCCGTAAACAATTATGACCTGGTCGCTTTTGTACACAGTCTCAGGATTGGAATGGAAAATGTCCCTGAATTTTCTGAAATCCTCATAGGCGACGACGGATCTGACGAAGACTTTCGGAACAAGTATCTTGCTCTGATAGACGACAAACTGAGGGTAATTGTATCCGAAAAGAATATCGGACGTGCCGCAATCAGAAACCGCCTTATCATGGAGGCGAAAGGAGACTATTTTCTTTTTGTTGACGCAGATGCCATGCTCCCTGGAACTGCTGAGGCGTACCTGCAAAAATGGGTGTCATGCGCCGGATCAGCAATAGTAATAACCGGGGGGATTTTATACAATGACTCTCCTCCGGGTGATCCCGACAGAATTCTCCGATGGAAATACGGAAGGCACAAGGAACAAAAACCCGCAGTTGAAAGGAACAAAAACGCATATTCAAGTTTTACCACTTTCAATGTGCTCATAGACAGGTCAGTATTTTCAAAAATCAGATTTTTCGAGGATTTAAAGCAATATGGGTATGAAGACGTGCTGTTTGGATACCAGATTAAAAAGGCCGGCTACGAGATAGTACATATTGATAACAGCCTGATCCACGAAGGCCTTGAGACGAACAAGGAGTTCATTCTAAAAACAAAGCACAGCATAGAGAACCTGAGCCTGATCTATGACAATGTCACCGACAGGAAAACTTTCTCCTCCACTGTAAAAATGCTGAAACTTTATAACTGGATCAGATTTCTGCGCCTTTGCAGAATACTGGCCGGAATTTTCATCCGTTTCCGCGACAGGATGGAAATAAAGCTTGATTCTTCCGACATAAGTCTGAGAACTTTCTGGTTTTATAAACTAAGCATGTTTTGTACATACCGTGAAATACACCGCAGGAAAAGGACCCTTGCCATTTTCAGGTTTCCGTTTCGCTTCTAGATATCAACCCTCTCCAGTTCAATATTCCCGTCATATCTCCTTAAAGCCTTTAAGATAAAAGGAAACCGGTTGCACATAATGCATAGGAAGAAGTCGGTAGGAGGGGAAAAATCAATGTTTTCAGGAAGGAAGAATCTCTGACCCGATGAATATCGCAAATCTGAAATTTTCCTGGAAAAATCCCTCTCTTCACCCGTAACAAGAGCTTTAATATACTCAGCACATAACAGGTCCTCCTCAGCTGATCTGCTGGCCCTGTATCCCATTGCTACAAGAGAGACTACCATTGGAGCAACCTGTTTAATATATTCTGCGACCGAGGATGCATTGACAAAGCTCCCTGTTATGACCTGATCGGCATTTACGGCATTTACCAGGCCATTGGTGCCTGCCGTCGTCGTATGGATGAAGATCTTTCCATCGATGTCTGCCTTCAATATTTCAGTCGGGCTGTTGCCAAAATCAAATCCATCGACTTTTTTCTCATTCCGTTCCCCTGCAAGCACCGAATTAATGTACCTGTGCCTCAATGAGAATGCCTCTTCAACGCTTCCGGTGGCGATAATTTTTGCAGCACCCCCGTCGGCAGCATAGCATGCAACCGAGAATGCCCTGAAAACATCGATAATTACCGTAAGGCCGGTGGCGCTCCTGGCGCCTTCTGCAAATTCCAGAATATTAAATTGCATATATCAAATTCTGCCGGTCAAGATAAATAATATCCCGTTCCGATCATCTTCCATATATAAAAACCTGTCATTTTGTTTCAGGCACAGGGATTTTGTATATTTGAAACTCAGAGTTTCAGCATAAACCGCTATGGCAAAGAAAATCCCCTGGATCCTGGATAAAGTTAAAGCTTTTAATGAAACTGTCTGGCATACATCATTGTCAGATATTTCGAAAAGCAGGTTGTTTCTTATAAAGCAGGTAAGGATTGTAGTCCTTGCTGCCCGTGGATTTATGAATGACAAGGTTCAGCTACGGGCATCATCACTTACCTTTTATTCACTACTGTCAATCATCCCTGTTGCGGCAATAGCTTTTGCAATTGCAAAAGGATTCGGCCTCGACCAGAACCTTGAACAGCTCGTGGTTAAAGAATTGCAGACTCAACCGGAGGTCCTGAACTGGTTACTTAAGCAGACCAGAACAGCTCTTCAGGAAACAAAAGGCGGATATATTGCGGGAGTAGGGGTGATAATCCTGTTCTGGTCGGTAATGTCATTGCTTGACCAGATTGAAAGCTCATTCAATCA
>CAZTDW010000146.1:0-10333 GCA_964611835.1 uncultured Rikenellaceae bacterium
TCAGGCAATCCCAGAATTATCGGATAAGGAGGAAAGAAAAACGAACTAAGGCGGATAGTTTGCCTCCAGATATATTGACTCCACCGGAGACAAAATATATCAGAAATTTAAGTCTGGGACAGTACATCAAAGGTATTGCTATTAGGATCCTTTGGCTGCTGAAGGGCAGGAAGAATTAGGCTTATTGAGAATAACATAAGACCTGTGAGAAGCAAAGATAAGAATTCCATGTATGCTTGTGGGAAATGCTAACTATCGGTAATGATTTACTCGTTCATCGGTGCCAAAAGAATAATACCATCAAATCGTTACTTAATCTTACCTGTTGTATAATAATACAATCATGCGGTAACTATACAGTCACGTAAAATAAACTGAACAATTTGTTCAGTAATGGTATTTTAAAGTGCTTATTATCTGAAGGTTGATTTTTTGATCAGAAATCTGTTTAATAATAAGCCAATATTCTCCTCAGAGGTTTTCCCTAAATCACCGAATTAAATTTAGTTTCGATTGCTTTATCAGAAAAAAATTGTCAAACAAGGAAGGATAAGCAAGTATTTTCCCAACATCTCTTCTTGCGTTATTACCAGGATTGTAATACTCATTCCGGATCGAGTGACATATCTCTTTGAATTGATCCGCCAGGGAAGCATTTTGCCACCTATATGAAAGTCTTTCTGTTTTTAACTTTTGATACCTCATCGGATCAGTCATGAATAGCCACCTTATCCCTGGAAAACTAAGAAACTTTGATTCCGGTTTCTGTATTGAAATATCTATTCCGGTGACAACGCAATATCTGGTACTTGTTGATGAGGTATCTTCTGTCAGTGGTGAAATGTTACTGTATAGCAGAGGGTAACATTTAACCATATTGTTGAATTCCGTTAAAATCTCAGTAGTTTTTGCTTGCTCTGAAACCTGGTAACTTCTAACCACTTCTTTAATTTCCTGATCTAACAAGGCTGGGAGAATATTGAATGTGGATCCATACTTTTCAATCAGATTCTGATATTGCTTGCGAATTCGTGAAATATGGGGTCCGGTTAAATTCTCCCAATAAATTGGATTGTGGCCTTTCTCAATTCTTAGTCTGTCCCTTTCCGGAACTTGGTCTAAATCAATCGAAGGATCATAGTAAATAATTTCACTGAATTTACATCTGATTATATCTCCCAGGTATTCCCAGGTATCTTTATTAGCTAAATCGGACCATTTCAGCCCAGAAGGAAAGAGTTTCTGCATTCGTAAGTATTTCACCTCAACCCTTAGAATGTTAACTCCTGTCGGACCCTGATGAAGACCTTTGTTGTAGATCTTTATTAGAAAATGGGTGTATTCAAATATTGAAGAAACTTCTTCCGCTGTGACTTTCTTGTTTACTGATTTTTTGAGGTGAGAAATAATATTTTTTATAAATAGAGAGGGATCAAATGGAGTACGAATGTTAATCCCAAATTCTAAAGTATTTATTATATCATCAGATGAAATATAATCCTTTAGCTCATTGGCCGCATTGAGGAACCGGGCAAGGGTGAAACGGTCATTATTATATTTACCACTGTTAGCGTATTTATGAATAGATCCCTGTAACTTTACAAATTGACCTCCAGGGATAATTGTAAATATTAGGTTCCTAAGATACCCGGAGTTCTTTTTATCGGTCAGGACTTCCCCTGAATTGAGAATGAATCTACCTTCAAAATCAAAATGGTCCTTAATCCTTGGACCGAAGTTCAAATTGTTAATTTTTGATAAAATCAATCATACTTTGGCCACAATTTTATTCAGGACTACCGGATATGCGGGCATATTTCACTGGTCCCTCATTTAAAGCTTTTTGTATATCTTCTTCAGAGAATAATATCCTGTTGCCGATTCGTCTTGACTTTATCAATCCCAGTTTTGAGTAACGATCAAGAGTAGGAAGTGACAATCCAAGGACCTCAGCAACTTCTTTCCTATGATAGTACTTTGGCAGGTCGATCTTGGTATTTTCTGAGTTCTTTTCCTCGAGGCATTCTTTAATGCAGTCCTTTATTAGGGACTTGGCCTGATTTATTGAGAGTGTGTAGAGAGGTTGTGATTCCATTTGTTTTCTCTATTGATGGAATCGTAAATAAAATAAGTAAAAATTGACAAAAGAAAAATTACAAAGCAAACTACCCAACATTTTTATGTTAATAACTTGTTGATGATAGTGTATTATCTGACTGATTATTAACTTATTATGTATATAGTTGATTTAATGATTATTACATATAGATAATGATTATATGACTGGTATTTAATCGTTTGCAGTGAGTTGTCTAAGCTGCTAACCAGCGAAGGGGGAGGCTGTTGATAGATTGAACTTTTCTCAAGAGACGTCAGATTGACGTCAAATTGATGTCAATTTGGAGCGAATATTTCAAGGATAGATAAATTCAAATAGGGTAATTTGATCAGATGTCGTGCGGGTATCGTGCAAATTTAAGCAATAAAAAAACTGATGGCATTGATTTACAACACTATCAGTTTTTGAATACTTGCTTTTTTGTGGTGCCACCGGGAATCGAACCAGGGACACACGGATTTTCAGTCCGTTGCTCTACCTACTGAGCTATGGCACCTCCTTTTCGGACTGCAAATATATGTTTCAATTTTGAGGAAGCCAAACTTTAGTCCCAAAAAAAAATTTTTAGTAATTATTCACTTAATTGTTAAAGCTTTTCAATAACCCATCTATCAACTTAGGATACTTTTTAAGGTTTTGAATATAAACTCTGCTTTTCATCTTTTTAATACTTGTTTCAAGATAAATTGCCTGTTTTACCGAAGATCAAGGTATTGATAAAAACAATTCCCAATCATTTGATCTTCTTGTAAAAGATTTGCCGCCAAAATAACCAGTATTATGAAGTCTCAACCTTTCCTCCATGTCAGATGTATGACCAACATAAAATCTATTTAAAAATTTGCTGAATAATATATAACAGGTATAATCCACTACATTCCTTAATTAAGTTACTTTTTGATTTTCTCTAACCAGGAATCCTTCTGTCCAAATAACAATCGTGAATTATCGAACCAGGGACACACGGTTTTCATTCCGATAGCTATCGGAACGTTGCTCTACCTCCCGATAGCTATCGGGATGAGCTATGGCACCTCCTTTTCGGACTGCAAATATAAATCTCAAAACGTTTAAACCAAAACTTTAAACAAAAAATTTCAATTTGCAATCATTTCAACGATATGGTACCTTTGCATCCTGACAAATCTGAATGGAACTGTTTTATCATACCCTCGGCAATGGTATAAGGCTGGTCCATCATCCGGTATCCGGGATGGTGGCTCATTGCGGACTTATCATCGGAACGGGATCACGCGATGAGGACTCTCACGAGTATGGAATTGCGCACTTCATCGAACATATGCTTTTCAAGGGGACCGTTAAGCGAAAGGCCTATCACATATTAAGCCGTCTGGAAGATGTCGGCGGTGAACTTAATGCCTATACCACTAAGGAAGAGACAGCAGTGCATGCTTCATTCCTCAAGGAAGATTATGAAAGGGCAATTGAAATAATAAGTGATATAATCTTCAATTCACTCTTCCCCGATAAGGAAATTGAAAAGGAAAAGGATGTGGTAATAGAAGAGATCAATTCGTACCTTGATAATCCGGGAGAACTGATTTTCGATGATTTTGAAGAAATTATCTTTGCCGGCCAACCAATCGGGCATAACATTCTCGGCACTCCGGCTACTGTTAAGAATTTCACATCCGGATTTATGAGGGATTTCATTTCAAGAAATTACTTCACAGACCAGATGGTATTCTGCTCTGTTGGCGACATATCCGCTGTAAAGCTGACCGGATTGTTCAGAAAATATTTCGAAAATATCCCCGCCAAAACCGGAAGGATAAATGCAATGCCCCCATGGTCGTACAAACCCTCATACCTCACCCGAAAGCTTGACACATACCAGGATCACTGCATAATTGGAAACATCGCATACAACCTCAGGGATGAAAGGCGCCTGGGGATGTTCCTTCTCAATAATATCCTGGGAGGACAGGGAATGAATTCACGGCTGAATCTCTCTCTCCGGGAAAAGAACGGACTGGCATATAATGTGGAATCCAGTTACATACCTTACTGTGATACCGGAGCTTTTTCAGTCTATTTCGGGACTGAAAATCAAAATCTCGAAAAAAGCATATCGGTAGCGATGTCGGAGCTGGGCAAGCTAAGGACGACCAGGCTTGGGATCATCCAGCTGAGTAAAGCCAAGAATCAGATAAAGGGCTACCTTGCAAGGGGATATGAAAATCATGAAAGTCTGATGCTTGGCCTGGGGAAAAGCCTTCTTGTTTTTAATACTGTCGAAAACACTGAGGAGACATACAGGAAGATAGACAATATTTCATCTTCGCATTTGATGGAATCTGCAAACGAAATATTCAATCCCGGCAGTCTGTCGACCCTCATTTACAAGTAGCCATGGAGAGAAGCCTTGAGAAGTTCCTGACCGACCATTCCACTCCTGAAGATCCGGTCCTCGAGGATCTTTACAGGCAGACCCACTTACGGTTCGTTAATCCCAACAGGATTTGCGGACACCTTCAGGGCCGTCTGCTCGAGTTCATTTCAAAGATGATCTCACCTCATAATATCCTTGAGATTGGTACTTTCACCGGATATTCAACAATATGCCTTGCCAGGGGGCTAAGGAAAGGCGGACAGATAATTACGATAGAATCAAATGACGAGCTGTATGAATTCAGCAACTCATATTTTCATAAGGCAGGAGTTGCGGACCGCATCTTTCAGGTAACAGGTCGGGCACAGGACGTTATTCCCGGGCTTGATCAATATTTTGATCTTGTTTATATCGACGGTGACAAGCGTGAATATTCCGATTATTACCAGCTGGTAATTGACAAGGTTAAGGAAGGTGGATTTGTAATGGTCGACAATGTTTTATGGGGCGACAAGGTTCTTGAAAAAGAAACAAAAGATCAGCAGACCAGAGGAATAATCGAATTCAATGAGATGATAATAAGACAATATAACATCGAAAATATTATTTTACCTCTAAGAGACGGACTGATGATTATCAGGAAAAAATGAGGCCATATTAAAAGTTTCAAATTCCTTTTTTATCTTTCGCGACCTTTGTGCCTGCCTTAGTGATCCTTTGTGGTTCATCGAATTATACTTAACCACAAAGTTACTCAAAGTGTAGCACTAAGGTACGCAAAGGACTTTTAATACAGCCTCATTTTGAAATCATCAGACCAAAGTATCAGATTATTTGATCTCTATGGTTCTTGCAGGCTTGGGTTTAGCTTCCTCTTTCTTGGGTATCAGAACCTTCAGTATCCCGTTCTCATAAGATGCTGATATCTTCTCGCCGTCGACTGTGTGCGGCAGTGTGAATGAACGGCTGAACGACTGATAGCTGAATTCACGCTGAGTGAACTGCTGTCCTTCCTTGGTCTCATTCTGAACTTCCTTTTCAGAAGAAACTGTAAGAAGATCATGATTCAGTTCTACCCGGAAATCATTTTTAGTCAGACCCGGAGCAGCCACTTCAACCTCAAAATCATCATCACTTTCCTTGATATTGACTGATGGTAATGTGGTGTTGGTGTTTGAATAGTTGCGACTCGACCAGTCGAACATTTCATTGTTCAGAAAACGGTCGAAAAACGACGGATACTGATTTGTGAATCTTACAAGTGCCATGGTTAATTCCTCCATTATTTTTGGTTAAACATTTTATTTTACCTGATGACTTTCATTAACCAAACAGCATACCAATTGACGGTAATAAAGTATCCGGAGATAATCACCGACCCTTATTTTTTGAAAATTAATGTTTTACAGGAAAAGAATATAATGCCATATTGACATGTTGATAGTTGTTATCATGACAATATGGCGCAACAGGATTGTTTTTCTAGGTTTTCCGCGATGCAGAACAGATCCTGTAATCAGGCAGGGCCTTGTTTGCCCCCGTTTTCCAGGATATATGGAGTGATCTGGTAAACGCAATAGTTCAGCCAGTTGGAGAAGAGAAGGCTTGCATGGCTCCTCCATCTGACCAACGGCTGATGAAGCGGATCGTCTTTCGGGAAATAATTCTTTGGGATATTAATATCAAGACCTTTTGCAAGATCACGGTCATATTCCGATTTGAGGGTAAGCGGATCATATTCTGAATGACCGGTAATAAATATCCTTTTCAGATCTCTTGAAGCAACCAGGTAGATTCCTGCTTCTTCCGAATCAGCAAGGATCTCAAGTTCCTTGACTTTTTCAATATCTTCCTTTCTTACTTCAGTATATCTTGAATGAGGGGCCAGGAACTCGTCATCAAAGCCTCTTGTAAGGAGGTTTGTCCTGTTATAGATCTTGTGATTGAATACTCCGAACATTTTCTCCTTCATCATATACTTCGGGATGCCGTAGTGATAGTATAGGCCGGCCTGTGATGCCCAGCAAATGAACATTGTTGATGTGACATGATGGTCAGCCCAGTCCATGATCCTTACCATCTCCTCCCAGTAGTCTACTTCTTCAAATTCAAGATGTTCGATGGGAGCTCCGGTGATGATCATGCCATCGTACTTATGAACTGAAATGTCATCAAATGTCTTGTAGAATGCATCCAGGTGTTCTTTCGGAGTGTTTTTTGAAAGATGCATCCTGGTATATATAAGGGTGATCTCCACCTGAAGTGGTGTGTTTGAAAGAAGTCTCAAAATCTGGGTTTCAGTGGTGATCTTGACCGGCATGAGATTGAATATCAGAATTTGCAGCGGCCTGATATCCTGATGCACAGCCCTGGTCTCCTTCATCACGAAAATATTCTCATTCTCGAGAATTTTTACTGCCGGCAGATTGTCGGAGATATTAAGTGGCATAATTCAATTACTGTTAAATTATTAACAAAACTCCTGTTGTTTTTGATTTCGGGCATGAAAGATACTATATAATAATTAATTTTAAAGTGCCCGGTTTTGTTTGCCGTTTTCCGGGCATAACAGAACAGTTCACATTATTCCTATATTGATTCCCTGACATCTAAAAACCACATATATGAACATAAAAGCGATTTCCATTCAGGTTCTGACCATTCTGCTTATCTGTAACGGGTGCAACAACAGCAACCTGAAAACTGATCTGCCGTCAGGTTCATCAGGATACATTGGAGTGAGCAGAGATCTTAATTCCTATTTTCAATTTTCAGATGGTTCGCCCTATATACCTGTCGGAATAAATATGATAAACCCGAGTGGCAGATATCGCGGTGATGCAGATTCGTCACTTTATGAGATCGGGCAATGGATGGAGAAACTTTCGGGTTATGGAGGAAACTATGTCAGGGTCTGGCTGAGCCAGTCCTTCTGGGATATAGAGGACACTCAGGCCGGTGTTTATAGTGAGGAAAAGGCAAAAAGGATCGACCGGTTCATCGAAATGGCAAGGCAGAACAAACTTAGGATAAAAATGACTCTTGAACATTTCCGCAGCATTACAGTTGAGGAAAATCCTCAGCCATGGGCCGTAAAATCGGTATATCATACTTCAGAAGGAGGCCCTCTCGACAGCATAAGTCAGTATCTGTCATCGGAGGAGGGGCAGAAACTGTTTCTGGATAAGGCTGACTATTACAGGAATCGCTATGGAAGCGATACATTGTTTTTCGGCTGGGAACTATGGAATGAGATGAATGCAATGAAAGGACCTGAAGACACCATATTCTTTGACTGGAATGTAAAAATGCTGAAAGAGGTAAAGAATAGGTTCCCGGAAAACCTGGTTATGCAGAGTCTCGGCAGCTTCGATTACGAAGGAGTCAGGCCTGTTTACAAAAAAATGACGCTACTGGAAGGGAATCAGGTTGCACAGGTTCACCGTTATCTCGATCTTGGCGCAAGGATGGAAGTCTGTCATATGCCCATGGACATCATATGTTCATCAGCTGTGGAAGAGCTCCTTTCATATAATCCGGGAAAACCTGTGATTCTCGCTGAGACAGGTGCTGTTGAACCACGCCATTCTGGTCCCAGTAAATATTATCCCCTTGATACTGAAGGGATACTTCTTCACGACATTTTGTTCGCTCCTTTTTTCAGCGGTGCAGCGGGAGCCGGTATGAGCTGGCACTGGGAGTCATATGTTGACAGGAACGACCTCTGGTACCATTTCGGAAGATTCAGCCAGGCTATTAAGGATATTGATCCGATCACAGAAAGATTTGTCCCCCTGAAATCAGAGAATGATCAATGCCGGGTGTACATATTAAGCGGCAAAAAGACCATCCTTATCTGGCTTCGTGACAAAAACAGCAACTGGATAACCGAGCTTGAGGAGGGCAGATCGCCTGAAAGTGTTCCGGCCATGGAGATTGACATAAGCAATCTCGGAATGGAAAATAAGGTGTTTAAAGCTTCAGCTTATGATCCATGGAAAGACAAATGGTATGATATTATTCCTGAAGGGACAAAACTTAGCCTGTCCGATTTTAAAAGATCTCTGGTAATACGGGTAGAAAATACATCTACTTGGTGAAGTCGGCAACAACCTTGCCTTCAGTACTTTTAAGGGTTACTTCCTTTGCAGTTCCGTTTACGGTTATCCTATATTTCCCATAGAATGCAGGTGTAGTGAACTCTCCTTTTTTGTCTGCCTGGCCTGAGGCTTTTGTCCACCATTCGTTGAATATCAGGTTCTGATATGCTTCTGCAGCAGGGGTAGGTGTCCAGTCGCGTTTATAAAGCGATGACACCGGTATCCAGTTTGCTCCCTCCCAGAACCCCCACATAAGTATTCCCTTAACAGCCGGGTGTGCAAAGCATATTTTGTAGTAATCCACAATGTCCTTTGCCTTTTGTGCCTCTTCCTGAGAGGTCATTGTCCGTATTTTTTCGATATGATACCTGGAACGCTGTCCCGGCATGTTAAATTCGGTTATACGTATCGGGAGTTTGAAGATTGCAAGAGAATCGAGTGCACTCCTCAGCTGATTCCGGTCGAAAGTGTCGCCATGAAGGTGACCCTGTACCCCGATACCTGCAATCGGGACACCCTGTTTAAGGAGTGTGCGTATCTGTGCCATATACTCGGGAAGCTTGTTACCCGTCAGTATGTCGTAATCGTTAAGATAGAGCTTTGCATCAGGATCCCCGTTATGCGCCCATTGAGCCATCAGCTTTGTTATCTCCGGGCCGAGCCGCTCTTCATAATAATTTCCGTGGATCATTTCGTTATTTAGATCATATTCGGCAAATCTGCCTTTGTATCTGCTGGTTACAGTCTCTGCCCTGTTCTGAAGAGTCTTTCTCAGCTCCTGGTCATTCATTTCCTTTATCCAGGGTTGTACAAACCGGGGAATGCCCCAGAAAAGGTTATGTGCCCTGAGAGGTATATTATTCTCATCTGTGAATTTCAGGATTGCATCGATATTGGAATAGTTCACCTCTCCCTTATTGCGCTCCATACTTGCCCATTTAACTGCATTCTCCGTTACTGCCGAATTGAAGTTTCTGATGAAATTTTCCCTGTATTGTTTCATGTCGCTTTCTGACATCTTTCCGCTGGCAAATCCATCGCCTACAGCACATCCGAACCAGAATTCGTGCCGGAGCTGCTCAACGGTCACCTTATCTCCTTTTTTTGCCCTGACCACTATCTCCCCCTTCCTGTGTCTGGCAATATCTTCGTCTATCCCCTGATACTGGGCGTAGCTTCCTGCGCTGAAAGCGAAAAATATTGCAGTTGTTAATAAGACACCGGAGAATGTCTTTCTGATTGCTTTGATTTGAGTTTTCATGACAATGGTTTTTATGAATTTCCGAAAATATTCTGCCCAGGTTATGCCGCACTAAATTTATTTAAGATTATTCATTTATTAAGAAATGCAGCTCTGATTTTTCGATTTTTATTTCGAAGGGATCGCTCAATATTTGAAAATATACTGACAATCAAATTCATTGATGGAACCGCTCCGCGGTACCCTGCCGATTATGATGTTTGCTACTAGTATTGATGGAACCGCTCCGCGGTAATCATACCACAGGAATATTTTCGGTTTCTAGTATTGATGGAACCGCTCCGCGGTACCCTGCTGATTATGATGTTTGCGACTAGCATTGATGGAACCGCTCCGCGGTACCCTGCCGATTGTGATGTTTGCGGCTAGTATTGATGGAACCGCTCCGCGGTAATCTGTCGATTGTTATGGCTGTGGCTAGTGCTAATGGAACCGCTCCGCGGTACCCTGCCGATTGTGATGTTTGCGGCTAGTATTGATGGAACCGCTCCGCGGTAATC
>CAZTDW010000147.1:0-10139 GCA_964611835.1 uncultured Rikenellaceae bacterium
GGCCTGATATCATTCACAAGGCTGCCCTGAGCTTCATCAGGACAAACAGGGACAAGCCCTTTTTTCTCTTCTATCCAACAATCATCCCGCACGCCGAACTGTTTGCCAAAGAGGAATACATGGCAAGATTCAGGGGCCAATTTGAACCTGAAAAGGTATTTAATGGCACAGACAGCGGTCCTGGTTTCCGTGTGGGAGCATATGGTTCACAACCGGAATCCCATGCAGCATTTGCAGCACTGATCAGTCAGCTCGACGATCATGTGGGCGATATCATGGCCCTGCTGAACGAGCTGGGGCTGGGAAAAAATACGATAGTGATTTTTTCTTCCGACAACGGACCTCATCTTGAAGGAGGCGCCGATCCCGACTATTTCAACAGCAACGGGGATCTGAGAGGATATAAGAGAGATCTTTATGAAGGCGGAATCAGAGTACCTTTGATTGTCAGGTGGCCTGAAATAATAGATGCCGGATCAGTCTCTGACCACATTTCTGCTTTCTGGGATTTTATGCCGACTTTTGCAGAGATAACCGGATCAGAAGTACAGGCATCAGACGGAATCTCGTTACTTCCCGTGCTGAAAGGCAAAAAACAATCTGACAACAGGTTCTTTTACTGGGAATTCCATGAACAGGGAGGCAAAATGGCTGTAAGGATGGGGAACTGGAAAGCAATCAGGTTCAATGCAGCTACATCAGATACAGGACACATCGAACTGTATGACCTTTCAAAGGACACAGGAGAAACAAATGATATTGCTGAATCAAATCCTGATGTTATAAAGGAAATGCTCGGGATAATGAAGCGGGAGCATATTCCTTCCGGTGATTTCCCCCTGGCATCAGAATTATGAGAATAGGGACACCGCCCCGGATGATAATCTGCCAGCGGGCTCGATACGGTAATATGACAAATCAAGATAAAAAATACTTTTATGAGACTAAACTCAGAAAAGAAAATCCTTCTGCCTGTAATAATGGCTTCTGCCCTGCCATTATCGTCTGCATTACCCAGAGATGAAAAACCAAACATAATAATTATATATGCCGACGACCTGGGTTACGGTGACATAAGCTGCTATGGTGCAGGAAACATTTCAACCCCCAACATTGACAGAATTGCTAAACAGGGTCTCCGGTTCACAAATTCGCATTGCACTTCAGCGACCAGCACACCTTCGCGGTATTCGCTTCTGACAGGTGAATATGCATGGAGAAGGCCGGGGACGGGAATAGCTCCCGGCGACGCATCATCAATTATAGAGCCTGGCAGGTTCACCATTGCAACCCTTATGAAGGGAGCAGGCTACAAAACAGCCGTGATAGGCAAATGGCATCTCGGATTGGGGCCTAAGGGTGGCCCTGACTGGAACGGTGAAATAATATCGGGGCCGATGGATCTGGGATTCGACTATAATTTTCTGATACCTGCAACCGGAGACCGGGTGCCCTGTGTTTATGTCGAGAACAGGAGAGTGGCAGGGCTAGATCCTGCAGATCCGGTTTACGTCAGTTTCAGGGAGAAAATAGGTAATATGCCTACCGGACGGGAGAATCCTGAGCTTCTTAAAATGTCTCCAAGCCATGGACATGACATGACCATCGTAAACGGAATAAGCAGGATTGGCTATATGACCGGTGGCAGATCAGCACTCTGGACAGACGAGGACATGGCGGATGTAATTACCGGCAAGGCAGTAAGCTTCATAAGGGAAAACAAGGAAAAACCATTCTTTCTGTATTTTGCCACCCATGATATCCATGTTCCGAGAGTGCCTCATCCGAGATTTGCAGGGAAAAGCGGGATGGGTCCCAGAGGTGATGCAATTCTCCAGTTCGACTGGTCAGTGGGCGAAATCATGAAAACCGTCGAAGAACTTAATCTGTCGCGAAGCACCCTTGTCATAGTAACAAGTGACAATGGTCCGGTGGTTGATGACGGCTACAAGGATCAGGCAGTTGAACTGCTGGGCGATCATAAGCCTGCCGGACCCCTGAGGGGAGGCAAATACAGCGCTTTCGACGGTGGTACAAGAGTAGCGTTTATTGTTGCCTGGAAAGGAAAGATCAAGCCCGGAATATCTGATGCACTCTTCAGCCAGATAGACCTTATGGCCTCCTTTGCATCACTGACCGGACAAAAAATACCTGCCTGGGCAGGACCTGACAGTTTTGATAATCTTCCTTCATTGCTGGGGAAATCAAAAAAAGACAGGATCTGGCTGGTTGAACATTCTCTCAACGGCCGGCTCTCCCTGATTAAGGGTGACTGGAAATATATCGAACCTGGACCCGGAAATAAAATCCTTAAGGAAACAAATATAGAGACCGGAAACGATCCTGAACCACAACTGTATAACCTGAGCCAGGATATCGGGGAGAAAAACAATGTGGCCAGGGAAAACCAGCCGGTTGTTAAAGAATTAACAGATCTCCTGAACAAGATTAGAAACCCTTAGGGAAAATACAGGCATATTGTGAAGATAAATTTCAAACCAGCGCTGGGAATAGGGATTATAGCTTCCGTTCCTCTTATCTCGTGCGATAACTCAGAAAAGCAGAAAACATTAAATCCGAATATACTGTTGATCTTAATAGATGACCTGGAGCCATAATGATGCTGCCAAATCCTGCATGGGAAAATCAATGAATACAGTTTAAAAGTGTTTAAATACCACAAAATCAATTGAAATGTTAAGACTTAATTCTGTACTTGCCGCAGGGGCACTCTCCATGGCTGCCCTTCAGGTTTCAGCCCAGAAAACAGCGGCTTTCAAGGCATCCACTCCAAACATCATCATTATACTTATGGATGATATGGGATATGGAGACCTTGGAATCACAGGCGCAAATCAGTATGACACACCCAACCTGAACCGCATGGCCAACCAGGGCATGCAGTTCACATGGTATTACTGCCCGCAGGCAGTCAGCAGCGCCTCCAGGGCAGGGCTGATTACAGGCTGCTATCCGAATCGTGTGGGTATTTCAGGTGCCCTAATGCCATGGTCAACAACAGGCATCAACTCTGAAGAGACTACCATTGCAGAAATCCTGAAGTCAAGAGGTTACCACACAGGTGTTATTGGTAAATGGCATCTTGGCCACCACCGGGAATTTCTTCCCCTCCAGCATGGGTTCGATGAGTACTACGGGCTTCCTTACTCAAACGACATGTGGCCTGTTGACTTTGATGGGATCCCCATGCAACTGAAGGATCCAACCAGCAGTAAAATGAAATACCCCGTTCTTCCTCTGATCGAAGGAAATGAAAAGGTTGGGGAGGTTCCCGATTTTGCCGGCCAGGATAAACTTACCACTGAATATACCAGGAGGGCAGTGAGATTCATTGAAAATAACAAAAAAGGGCCTTTCTTTCTTTATTTACCTCATTCGATGGTGCATGTACCGCTTGGAGTTTCCGAAAAGTTCAGGGGAAAAAGCAGACAGGGTCTTTACGGAGATGTCATGATGGAAGTTGACTGGTCGGTAGGGGAGATTTTAAAAGCGGTCGACAGGAACGGCCTTGCAAGGAATACTCTGATCATTTTTACCAGTGACAATGGCCCATGGCTCAATTTCGGCAATCATGCCGGAACGACTGGAGGATTGAGGGAAGGCAAAGGCACTTCATGGGAAGGTGGCCAGAGGGTTCCCTGTATCATGAGATGGACGGGAGTTATTCCGGCAGGAGAAATTTGCAACAGGCTTGCCAGTTCAATAGACCTTCTGCCTACTGTTGCTGCAATTACCGGAGCCTCACTGCCGGAAAAGAAGATTGACGGGGTAAACATACTCCCGTTGATGCTCGGCGATGAAAGCATTACACCACGTCACGAATTCCTCTATTACTACAGGGGAAACAGCCTTGAGGCAGTTCAGAGAGACCATTGGAAGCTGGTATTGCCACACACGAGTTACCAGTCATACAGGTATATGAAACCTGGAAAAGATGGCTGGCCCGGACCCTATGGTACTGAAACGATTTACACCAATGAACTATATGATCTCCGCCGGGATCCGGGTGAATGGTATGATGTTGCAAGTCAGTTCCCTGAAAAGGTAAAGGAGCTTGAAGAACTTGCCAGGAAGGCAAGGCTTGATCTTGGTGATGATATCACAGGGGATCGCGGAGCTTATCGCAGACAGCCGGGATCCGTAAAATAATCCGGAAAACACTATTAAAAATATATGAATGCTAAGAAAAAGGCACGAAGCCCTGCGAGCCCTCAATATCTTCTTGGTGATTTTAAATATTGATGTTTTAATAACCATTGTACAAATTTCAAGTCATGCATATATTAACTCCTGTAATCGGACTGGGTGTCGCTTCACTGCTGGCGTCAAATGCTTCAGGACAAAAGCCCCGGAACAATCCAAACATTCTGTGGATCTCAACCGAGGACATGAGCCCTCATCTTGGCTGCTATGGCGACAAAACGGCCCAAACTCCGAATATTGACCGCCTGGCATCGCAGGGGATAAGGTATACAAATGCATTTACCACAGCTGCAATCAGCGCCCCCTGCAGGGCAGGAATCATTACAGGCATGTACCAGACCAGCATCGGATGCATGCATATGAGAACCACATCCTACAGAAGGTCTGTTGATAATCCTGTTGAGTTCACAGCTGTTCCACCTCACTATGTCAAAGCATTTACAGAATACCTTCGTGCAGCAGGTTATTACTGCACCAACAATTCAAAAACCGACTACCAGTTCTCTAAAGACCCTGTACCCGCAAGTATATGGGATGAATGCAGCCAGAAAGCACATTACAGGAACAGACCTGACAGAAATCAACCTTTTTTTGCTGTTTTCAATCATATAGGCACACATGAGAGTCAGAACTGGGACATAAGCAAAATAAAAACTGATCCGGCAAAAGTCGATGTTCCTCCTTATTATCCCGACAATCTGATAATAAGAAGAAATCTGGCAAAGATGTACGACAACATCGCCCGTCTTGATTCTGTTGTCGGCAGCCTGGTGGCTGAACTGGAAAAAGAGGGGGAGCTTGACAATACCATTATTTTCTTCTGGGGCGATCATGGTGACGGGTTGCCCAGGGCAAAAAGATGGCTTTATGATTCGGGGCTTAAGATACCGCTTATTATTAAATGGCCTGACAATAGAGATGCCGGTAGCACCGACGACCGGCTAATAAGTTCAATCGACCTCGGACCTACTGTGCTTTCACTCGCAGGGGTGCCTGTCCCTGCCTACATGCATGGTATTCCTTTCCTTGGCAAACAGCCGGGACCTGCCAGAAATGTGGTTTTTGCGGCACGTGACAGGGTTGATGAATCATACGACATGATACGTTCGGTACGTACGAAAGATTATCTTTATATTAGAAATTATTACCCGAATGAACCTTTCCCGATATGGGTTCCCTACCTCAGCAACATGCCCATTTACAAGGAAATGCTCAGGCTGGATGCTGAAGGTAAACTTACCGGACCGCAAAAAAACTGGATGGCATATTCCCGCCCTCCTGAAGAACTGTATGATGTCAGGTCAGATCCATTCCAGATAAATAATCTTATAAATACCCCGGAGCATTCATCTGTCCTTGATGAACTAAGGAAACTACACAGGGAATGGACCATTGCAACCTCCGACATGGGGCATTTAAATGAACCCGAAATGGTTGAACAAATGTGGCCGGGAGGGAAACAACCCGTGACAGATGTTCCGTATTTCATCATCAACTCAACCGAAGACCGTGCATCAAAGAACTACCAGACCGGAGGAACATACACATCTCCGATGACACTGGGTTTTTATTGTCCGACACACGGTGCATCCATTGTCTATACTTTCGAGGAAAAGGAAAATCCTCACTGGATACTCTATTCCGGGCCATTGCACCTGAAACCCGGAGACCACCGGATCAAGGTTAAAGCCGTTCGATATGGCTACAGGGAAAGCAAGGAACTCACAGGCACTTTCGAAATAAAATAAACTGTCTTGATCAGTCAGCAGGGGATATTTTAACATATTGTAGTATATTTATCTGCAGGCCTGACAAAAACCAGCAGAAAAGAACTTTTTCATTTCTGATTTTACAGGCAACGATGACAGAGGCTAACAAATAAATAACCATGAAGGTATATTCACTATGAAAAGCAATATGAAATTCACTTTAGGATACACGGCATTAGCCAGCCTGGGAGCGGTTCTATGTCAGAATTCATCTGCCATGGTTTCTGCTGATCAGCGACCCAATATTATCTATATTATGTCGGACGATCATGCTTTCCAGGCAATAAGTGCATACGGGGGCATTCTGAAAGACTATGCTCCCACGCCAAACATCGACAGGATTGCAAGAGACGGAATGCGTTTTGACAGATGCCTTGTAACAAATTCTATTTCAGGACCATGCAGGGCAGTGATCCTTACCGGTAAATACAGTCACCAGAACGGATTTATAGCAAATGAAGGCCAGGAGCCTTTTGACGGATCACAGCAGACTTTTCCCAAACTTCTACAGAAAGCCGGATATCAGACGGCGATGATCGGCAAATGGCATCTGGGTTCTGATCCTACCGGATTTGATCACTGGGAAATTCTTCCCGGACAGGGAAGTTATTACAATCCAGAATTCATAACAAAAGAGGGACGGCATACGGATAAAGGGTATGTTACGGAACTGATCACCGGCAAATGCCTCAGATGGCTTGAACAAGCAAAGGATTCCGAAAAGCCGTTTATGCTTATGATGCACCATAAGGCGCCTCACCGGGAATGGCAACCGGGACCGAATGAGCTGACCCTGTACAAGAACGTGATATTTCCCGAACCACCAACTCTTTTCGATGATTATTCTGATCGTGGAACTGCCGAAAAAACCCAGGATATGACCATCTCAAAAACAATGCGGATTGAGGAGGATCTTAAACTTTATAAGGACAGGTCAAAGATGCGGCTGACAGGACTTAACCGGTTGGATTCATCACAAATGGCACTTTGGGACAAGGTTTATGATCCGATCATCGCCAGATTTTACAGTTCCGGACTGTCAGGAAGCGATCTTGTAAGATTTAAGTATCAGCGTTATATGCAGGATTATCTTGCCTGTATAGCTGCCGTTGATAAAAGCGTGGGAGAGATCATTGATTATCTTCAGGAAACAGGGCTCGACAAGAATACCGTGATCATTTATGCATCCGATCAGGGCTTTTATCTGGGAGAACACGGGTGGTTCGATAAGAGATTCATGTTCGAGGAATCATACAGGACTCCTCTTATCATCAAATGGCCGGGAGTAATTAAACCCGGCACCTCATGCAATTACATGGTATCAAATATTGACCTGCCTGAGACATTCCTTGAAATGGCGGGTCTTCCTGTCCCCTCAGATATGCAGGGAAAAAGTATGCTGCCAATCCTGAAGGGCAAAACACCATCAGGATGGAGAAAAGAACACTATTATCACTATTACGAATATCCTGGATCGCATATGGTAAAACGACATTACGGAATAAGCACCGAACGTTATAAGCTGATCCATTACTATTATGATATAAATGAATGGGAACTATATGATTTACAGGTAGATCCTCTCGAGATGAAGAATTTTTATGATGATCCCGATTACGATGGAATCAAGCGAAAACTGAACAGGCGATTGTCTAAGCTTATGAAGAAATATGGCGACAGTGAAGAGCTTGCCAGATCATTCCTGCCAAACTGATGAAACCTAAGCATGACGATAACCATCGAAAATATACTCCTTATCGGCTCAGTTCTGCTGTTTATCAGTGTCCTGGTAGGCAAGACTTCATTCCAAATGGGTGTACCTACACTTGTTTTCTTCCTTATCATCGGAATGCTTGCCGGCACCGACGGAATAGGCAAGATTGAATTCAACAATCCCCAGGCAGCCCAGTTCATAGGAATAGTGGCATTGAATTTTATCCTTTTCTCCGGTGGCTTTGAAACTGACTGGAAATCAGTAAAACCTGTATTCGGCATATCATTATCCCTGTCCATTCTGGGTGTTATGCTCACAGCAGGTTTTCTTGGGGTATTTACGTGGCTGATTACTGATTTCACGCTATATGAAGGATTGCTTCTGGGAGCAATTGTCTCATCAACAGATGCGGCAGCCGTCTTCTCCATTCTCCGTTCAAAAAACGTTGCGCTCAAAGGCCATATAAGGCCGATGCTTGAATTTGAGAGCGGCAGCAACGATCCCATGGCCTATATACTGACAATTATGTTCCTTGGCCTGATAACCGGTGAAATAAGCTCATTCGGGCCTGCTGTGAAACTCTTTTTCCAGCAGCTGATAATCGGAGGAAGCTGTGGTTTACTGTTCGGTTATGGAAGCAAACTGGTGATAAACAGGATAAGACTCGATTATGAAGGCCTTTATCCTGTTCTGTCAATCACCCTGATGTTCCTTACTTATTCCCTTACAAACCTTGCCGGAGGAAACGGATTCCTTGCTGTCTATCTTTCGGCACTGTACCTGGGAAATCAGGATCTTCTTCACAAAAGGACAATCATGAAGATGTATGACGGACTTGCATGGCTGATGCAGATCATACTCTTTCTTACATTGGGATTGCTGGTGTTCCCGAGTCAGATAATCCCTGTGCTGGGAGCAGGGCTGGCAATTTCTGCGTTTCTGATGATCTTTGCCAGACCCCTTGCATGCTTCATCTGCCTGGCTCCGTTCCGGCTGAAAAGACGGGTAAAATGGTTTATTTCCTTTGTCGGATTGCGAGGTGCAGTTCCTATAGTTTTCGCCACATTCCCTCTCATGGCCGGAATAGAAAAAGCGGGAATGATTTTCAATATAGTCTTTTTCATCTCCCTTACCTCAGTACTGATCCAGGGGACTTCAATAACCAGGTTTGCCAAATGGCTTCATGTGCTTCTTCCTGCAAAGGTCAAATCTGTTACTCCTGCTGACATACTGCTGTCTGATTCCATAAATTCCCATATGGTCGAAATGACAATCTCCGAGGGTTACAGGGCAGCCGGAATGAAAATAGTTGATTTGCATTTTCCTCAGAACGTGCGTATTGCATTGATCAAAAAAGAAGGCAGCTATGTTATCCCGGATGGAAGCACGGTCATTGGTCCGGGCGATGTCCTTTTCATTATCGCAACGAACAAGGATGTGCTGAATTCAGTGACCGACATGATTGCCGAACCAAAATCCTGACTAATTTTTTATAATAATATCAAATGAAAAGATCACACATTCTGGCCGGTACATTCCTGTTACTGGCAAATACACTGTTTGTTGAAGCTCAGGAGTTCACCATCCCCCTGTACAATGGCGTAATTCCAAATTCAAAAAACACGGGACAGTCAGAAAAAATTGAAAAAAAGGACATTATTGTCATCAGTAATGTGCAGGTACCTGACATTTCGGTGTACCTGCCAAGCAAAAAGTTTTCTACCGGTCAGGCGGTCATCATTTGTCCGGGAGGAGGGTATCATATCCTGGCTTACGATTATGAAGGTACCGATATCGCAAGGTTCTTCAATTCAATAGGTGTGGCGGCCATCGTTCTGAAATACAGGCTGCCGGTTTATGGCAATACGGCAGTGCCCCATAAAGCACCGCTGATGGATGCCCAGCGGGCAATAAGGCTCGTTCGTTTCAACTCAGCAGGCTGGAATATCGATCCCGGCAAAATAGGCATTATGGGATTTTCGGCTGGAGGCCATCTGGCATCAGGTGCAGGGACCCATTTTGATTATGGGGTAAACGATTCACCCGATCCGGTTGAAAGGATCAGCTGCAGACCCGACTTCATGATCCTCATTTACCCGGTCATATCATTTACAGACGCATCGGCGCATTCCGGATCAAGGGAGGCCCTGCTCGGGAAAAAGGCAGATCCGGCATTGGTTAAGTACTATTCAGGCGAATTGCAGGTAGGGGAAAATACACCTCCCGCTTTTTTCGCTCATGCAGATGACGATTCCGCAGTCCCCGTCGAAAACTCCATACTGATGTACAAAGCACTTCGTGACAAAAAAATATCTGCGGAGCTCCACATAATCTCCGAAGGCGAGCATGGATTCGGATTAGCGGTCGATAATGAACATATTGGAGCCTGGACCCATAATCTTGAACTGTGGTTGAAATGGCTCAATAAAAAC
>CAZTDW010000148.1:0-10037 GCA_964611835.1 uncultured Rikenellaceae bacterium
AATTACAGATGTAAAAAAGGCAGTAGGAGGGTTTGCAGGTCACCGCATTCCAGTCACGAAAAGTATTTTCTTTACGGATTTTGATAACGGGCTTGATGATCAGTCTGATACTAATATGGCAGAGATTGAATACCTGAAATTCCTGGACCAGCTCGATTCATTTGGATCTGAGATATGCCTTCATACTCCCGAAGGAGGTAATTCAACACGAAGTTCGTTGACTGAGGCAATTTCTTTTATGAAAGAAAGATATGGGTCACGTAGTTGGATTGACCACGGAATGTACCAGGGAAACAATAACAGGGAAGCATTCTCAGCTGAAGGGCTGGACTCTCTTTCACAATACTTTGCAGGTGATCTGTGGAGAGAATATGATACAAGGTATTTCTGGAGTCCTGCAGTTGAAACTATTCGATTTGCGAATCCCTCTAAGTCATTAAAACAATTGTTGTTAGATCTTCAGTTTCGGATGTTTTTCAGTGAGTTCCGGGACAGATACAATTTTCTGAGGTTGTATCATGGAAAAGGAGAAATAAGTACTATTATGACGGTTCTTAAGGGATATTTCCCAAGGCTGGAACTTAATTCATTAAGACCACATAAGGGTGATTTTTTTCCTACGCCTCTTTACTGGCAAAATCCTACTTATTCCGGAGAATTTTATTCATGGCCTACAGAATTTGACTATAACGGCATAACACGTAAGTTGGATGGGGAAAATTTGAAGGTAGAGATAAATCACATCAATCGTCTGACTGAAGGATGGGGTGTTTTTTTCAACCATGGGTACTATGTGAGAAATGGGAAACATGACGAAATTATGTGTCAAGAGGATGGGAAATTGGTAATAAAT
This sequence comes from uncultured Rikenellaceae bacterium, assembly GCA_964611835.1. Taxonomy (GTDB): domain Bacteria; phylum Bacteroidota; class Bacteroidia; order Bacteroidales; family VadinHA17; genus LD21. The sequence goes on from CAZTDW010000148.1 coordinate 854, forward strand.
CAGAATTTCGACAAGATCCTTGCCTGTTTGGCTGAAAAGAGGAATAATGGTGAACTGTTCCTGACAACAGTGCAGGAGTTGCTGGATTACTGGATTCTACTTGAAGACATAAGGTTTGATTATAAACCTGACGGTTCTGTTGATATTATTAACGATAACAATCAGGAAGTAAGAGGTCTGTCCATTGCTGTCAGATGTGATCCAGATGCAATAAAAATAACAGGGGCAGAATATTCATACAAGCGAATTGATGAAGATACAATAGTATGGTTTGACCTGCCAGCCGTTGGCATAGTTAATCTGAGAACAATAGTCAATATTGAGAGTTATTAAAATGAACCCTTTTCTGGTTTATTTTTGATTGCTATAATTAAAGTAACTCAGATTTAGTTATCAAAATAAGAGTTGGATGAAATTTATAATTACTATTGATACTGAGGGTGATAATCAATGGGATCACGGCAGGGTACTGACGGTGGAAAACATTAAATTCATAAGTCGCTTTCAGGACCTGTGCGAAAAATACAATATTAAACCCACCTACCTGGTAACATCGGAAATCTGTGATGACGAGTACTCTCAAGTGCTTTTTTCAGGGTATGTAAAGAATGACAGAGCCGAAATAGGGGCACATCTGCATTCCTGGACAACTCCTCCTTTTCTTACTGATCCTGGATATACTGAGAATGATTCCAATCATTCATTTGCTTCGGAACTGCCATATCCATTGCTTTCGAAGAAAATAGCTTTTCTGACAGAACAGATCACCTCCTCATTTGGAGTAAGGCCGACCTCCTTCAGATCAGGCAGGTACGGGTTCAATGAGCAAGTGGCAAAGGTTCTGGTTGATAATAAGTATCTGGTTGACTCCTCAGTAACTCCTTTTGTAAGCTGGGTTGAACATCGTGGATTACCACAGGGTGCTGGGGGACCGGACTTCCTGGATTTCTCACCATTCCCTTATAGTTATGATTTTTCAGGGAGATCACTTACGGAAATTCCCGTAACCATTGTACCAACGAAATTCCCTCTGAACAGGTCCCATGGACTGGCAAGATTTTATTTCAGGAATGTGAATGATAGCTACTTTCTTAAGGTATTACGCAGGATTTGGTTGGCTGATCAACCAGTATGGCTCAGACCAACACCCGAAATGACATTGAGACTCCTTTTAAAACTGGTTGATGAAAGTGAAAGGTTGACGCTTCCGTTCATAACGATGATGTTTCATTCCAGTGAGTTAATGCCAGGCTGCTCAAAATACAGACCAGACGAACATTCCATAGAAGTTTTATATTCACTTCTTGAAGATTTTTTTATTGTTCTTACTGAAAGAGAGATTAAGTCGGTAACTCTTACTGACGCTGCAAAAGACATGAAATCATGAAGATATGTTTCTGGGGTAAGATCGCAAATGCGCTTTTAGGTAATACCTACGGCGGAGGAGAACTGCAGATTGCCCTGCTCGCCAAGGCACTGACAAAACTGGGGCATGAGGTGTTTGTGATTGATCTCGATATAAGTGCACCATTTGTAACAAAAGAAGGCATCAAAGTTTTTCCTGTTAAGGGATATAATGACGGACTGAAAATGTTCAGGACGTTTACGCATCGGCTCCCTGCCCTTTATAAAGCATTTCTGGAAGTTAATGCAGATGTATACTATTGTCGTATACGGGAGTACAGGCATATTTTGGTCTATCTGGTTGCCCGAAAATTGAAAGCAAAATTTGTTCTGGCACTGGCCTCGGACCTTGACGTGCTAAGCATAGCCAAACGATGGAGGCATTTCTATTCATCAAATGTGAAGGATCTCTGGGGGGTTCTCAATGGCATAATGGGTGAAATAGTATACCCCTTCCTTTTACGAAAGGCAGACCTGGTACTGGTGCAACATGAGGGACAAAAGGAGATACTCTTAAGACGAGGGATTTCAGCCAGGGTATTTTATAATCTGATTGATCCGGGCGATTTGGAAAGGAAAACAGCCAGTAACAATTCAGATTCTTTTGTATATGTAGGTTCGCTCGATAAAAGAAAAGGGTTCAAGGATTTCTTTGAGCTTGCCAGGAGGACTCCTGAGCAAACTTATAAGGTAATTGGAAAAGTTCGCGATAATACAGGAGACAGGCTCTACCAAAAACTAAGATCATTCCAGAATGTCAAGTTACTTGGGAAATTAAGTCATACGGATACACTGAACGAAATATCAAGCTCTAAAGCATTGATATCAACCTCCCCGATGGAAGGATTTCCCAATATATTTATTGAAGCATGGGGATGTGGTATACCAGTTTTATCTTTATTTGTTGACCCAGGAGGGGTTGTCAGGAAAAATGGACTGGGCTATGTTGCCGGGGGCAAGCTGGACAAATTAATCGATTACATTAATAAGATTGATCCAGGAAATGATATTGGCATAAAGGCGAAGCATTATGTTAATCGCTATCATGTACTTACAAATGAAAGAATGATGGAGATTGATTCTGTATTTACTGATATATGCAATTAAAGTTAAGTATTTTTCTACCCGGATTTCATGTGCTATAATGAACATGAGTTCTTCCCGTTAATGTAAATATGAAAATACTTCATATCACAAATAACTTCCCTACCCTTAATTTCCCGATTTTCGGGATTTTCATCAAGGAGCAGATTGAATCATTAAGGAATTTGGGTGCAGATAATGAGGTATTCTTTATCAACAGCAGGGAAGAAGGTAAGATTGCCTATTTGAGGTCATTGGGTAAGTTGCGTAATCACCTCAAGTCAAACCATTATGATATAATACATTGCCATCATAGCTACAGCGGGGTGATGTTTCTTCTTTCCGGGAGGTGGAAATCAACCAATCGCTTGCTGTCATATCAAAGCGATCCTCGCTATGAGGGAGGTATGTTATTATTCAGGATACTTTACAGGTTCTTTGACAGGATAATCCTGAAAAACAAGCCGGACGTAGTAACCCTGTCAAAAACGGTGTATCTGCCCAATGGTGTAAATACAGACTTCTTCCTGCCCATTGACAAAAGGAACTGCAAGCAGAAACTCGACCTGAATCCTGAAAAAAGATATGTTCTTTTCATGGACTCCTATAACCGGAGACCTTGTAAAAGGATCGACCGCTATTCCGCCACCCTGGCCATTCTTAGAGATAGGTACGGTTACCCGGACCTGGAACCTCTTGTGCTTACCAATACGGGTAGAAGTCTTATACCAGCATACATTAATGCCTCTGACCTGCATCTTCTTACCTCTGATTTTGAGGGATCTCCAAATTCTGTAAAGGAGTGTATGGCATGCAATATACCGGTGGTTTCAACCCCGGTCGGAAATGTCAGGGACCTTCTGGCTGGTGTAGATGGCTCTTATGTGGCAGCCTCATTCAACCCGGAGGAACTGGCTGAGCTCTCAGACAGGTCATTGAGAGCTACCGACATTAATTCCAGGGAGACACTTGCTGCCAAGGGCCTGGATATTGAAACAGTGGCCAGGAAGCTTCTCGGTGTTTATGAGTCGATAATCGGGATGCGGAAGAAGGAACAACACGGCATTCAGATCCACCGGGGGAACTCTCCGGAGCACCATCCGGAAACCGGTGACACCGCAAGTCAACGTCAGCTCAAGGTTCTTCTTATCAATAACTGCCATTACAGAAGAGGCGGTGCAGACGTGGTTTACCTCAATACCGGTGACCTGCTTGAATCAAGAGGGCATGATGTTGCCTATTTTTCGACGAAGTCACAATACAATTATTCTACTGAATACTCAGAATATTTTGTAAGGGACATTGATGCCCTTAAGCTTAACTTCGTTGAACAGCTGGTCTACATGCCTCGCAAACTTTACTCCCGCGAAGCAAAACGAAAACTTGGGAAAGTAATAGATAATTTTAAACCTGATCTTGCACATATTCACCTTTATAAAGGAGGACTGACAGCAGCCATACTCCCGGTTTTGAAAAGAAAAAAGTTGCCTGCCGTTATTACACTTCATGATTACAGTCTTCTCTGCCCCCGGAACATTATGATTGACGGTGAAGGCAAAATCTGTGAACGATGTCTTACTGCCACCCGACTGAATTGCGTTTATCACAGATGCAACAGGAGGAATCTGTATTACAGCATTGTCAACTATATAGAATTCGTTCTCAATAATAACTACTTTAATCCCGGGAACTACTTTAACCGGATTATTTGCGTCAGCCGGTTCAACTACTTAAAGCACAGTAACCATGCTCTTTTCAAGGAGCGCTTTGTTCATCTTTACAACTTCTACCCGCTGCTTAGCCAGAGTAATCCCAAAACTTCCAAAGGTTCATACTTCCTGTTTTACGGAAGACTTGCTCCTGAGAAGGGGGTAATGACACTGATCGATACATGGAAGCGGCTGGGTAATGACGTGCATCTCATAATAATAGGAGAAGGAGTGATGTCAGCACAGATAAAGGATGAAATCCGTGAAAACAATCTGCATAATGTAGAATTTCTTGGCTTCCGGAAAGGAGAAGAGTTGTTTTCTTTCATTCGTGATGCCTCATTCGTCTTGGTGCCCTCAGAATGGTATGAGAACAATCCGCTTACCATCGTTGAGGCTTACTCGGTGGGCAAACCCGTTATCGGCAGCAATATTGGAGGTATACCGGAGTTAATAATAGAAGGCAGGACCGGATTCCTCTTTGAAATGGGAGACTCCGGCGGGCTGGAAGAAAAAATACGAATTGCCGCAGAGATGAGTGAAAGTCAGTACCTGGAGATGTCGGAAGCTGCCTACCGGTTTGCCTGTGATAAATTCTCGGAAAAGGACCATTACCGCGATTTGTTGAAAATTTACAGGGATGTTGTTAAAAGCAAGCAAGCATGAACAGGAACCGACTGTATCTGAAGTTTAGATTAAGGAAAATTCTTGCCGGGATTATCCAGTCACTGCGTGTACGACTTGCCCGCATGAAAGGATATGATATTCATCCTTCAGTTATACTTGAACGTAAGTTGCATCTCGACCGCCTGTTTCCGGCAGGGATTCATATTGATGAACACACACTGATTGCATCAGGAGTGACTATACTCAGTCATGACCATTGCAAGCGTGTTGACGGTCACCCCTTTCTTGCTGATACCTATATCGGGAAGAGATGCTTTATCGCAGTGAACTCTACCATACTGCCTGGTATCCGAATTGGGGATGAGGTTATTGTTGGCGCCTCGGCTGTTGTCACCAGGGATGTGCCTTCAAATGTTGTGGTGGCCGGTAATCCTGCCAGGGTGGTGAGAGAGAACATCCGCATGAATGACGAGGCAGAACTTATTAACTGGCAAAACGGCAAATGGACAGAATGAAAATTGGTATGACAGCGTTGATGTTCGCCCTTCTGTTATTTCTTCTGGCAGTAGCTTTTGCCGGTATATATGCGATCAGCTTCAGGAATAACTATAAAGCTTACAATCTGTTGAGGATTGACCCTCTCGAAACAGGCAGACTACGCACTTCAACTCAGGACCTGCCTGAACTTGATGCGGATATCTGGATGATCGGAGACTCCAGGACTGCCAGGTGGGATATGCTTTTGTTGAATACCGGACTTAAGATCGTAAACCTTGGCATGGAGGGTCAGACATCAACACAGGTCTGTTACAGGTTCAAAAATGATCTTGAAATTGATACCCCGAAAATAGTTATCCTGGAAGCAGGGATTAATGACCTGAAGGTAATCGGGCTTGACAGGGAGCTGGCAGAGCCGATAACAAAAAATCTGTACAGAAACATTGAAAAAATCAGGAACCTCTGTCTTGGGAACAACATTCAGTTGATTCTGATCAATGTTTTCCCGGTAGGCAAAATTGAACTCACCCGCAGGCCGATGTGGAACAGTGCCGTGAACGAGGCAATCAGGTCAGTTAATGAAACCCTTAAAGGTTACTGCGACAATCAGAAGGTCTTTTATTTCGATGCATCTGGACTTTTATCTGGTGAGGACGAAACCGTAAAAGAGGAATACAGAGCTGATTTTTTGCACATAAACAGGAAAGGCTATGAAACCCTGAGTGAGGAATTGACAGAGTTGATAAACAAAATTGATGTTATTAATAAATGAAGAAGAAGATCTACATCGCAGGTTGCGGGGGTATGCTGGGCGAGGCCTTTTACTCAAAATTTAAGGACGACTTTATTCTTAAATGCACCGATAAGGACGTCAATGAACCGTGGCTGAGTTTTCTTGACTTCCGCGACTTTCCTTCATATAAGAAAGATGTCATGGAATTCAGGCCTGATTACCTGTTTCACCTAGGTGCATACACTGACCTTGAGTTCTGTGAACTGAACCCGGATGAAACCTACAATACCAATACACTCGCAGTGGAGAATGCCGTATATCTTGCCAATGAACTGGATATACCCCTGCTCTATATAAGCACAGCTGGCATCTTTGATGGCGAAAAGGATTCTTACGATGACTGGGATCAGCCAAATCCCCTTGGAGTTTACGCCAGGGCCAAATACATGGGAGAAAGATTCGTGGTTGAGAATGCGAGGCGTTACCTTGTGTGCAGGGCAGGATGGATGATGGGATCGGGTCCGAAGAAAGACAAAAAGTTCATTCAGAAGCTAATGAAGCAGCTTAAGGATGGGAAGAAAGAGCTATTCATTGTGGATGACAAGGACGGCACTCCCACATACACCCATGATTTCGCCGGGAACGTTAAAGCTCTTATTGAAAAAGAGTACTGGGGCCTGTACAATATGGTTTGCGGAGGCCAGACCAGCCGCCTCGAGGTAGCCACTGAACTTGTCAGGCTGCTTAACCTTGAGGGAAAGGTAAAACTGACACCTGTGGGTTCAGATTACTTCAAGGAGACATACTTTGCTGAAAGACCTCCATGCGAGAGGCTGATAAATCGAAAACTGAACATCCGGAATCTTAACCTGATGCGCGACTGGCGGGTGGCACTGGAAGAGTATATACACGATTACTACAAGGTGTATCTCGACTGATGAAGGGGCTGAGAATAGCAGCATTCGGCGGCTTCAGGGATATACCTCCGAAAGAGGGCGGGGCAGGCTCTGACAAATTTGCCTTTGAGCTCTATCCACGCCTCGTGGAGATGGGATGCGAACTCACAGCCTATTGCAGGATCTATCCAGACGATCTGGATGGTACCCGTAAAAATGAGTATCAGGGGATTAAACTGAAATATTTCCGGACAGTAAACAGGGCCGGTTTTGATACACTGGTTCATTCCTTTAAGGCCACATTTCATATCATATTTCATAATACCGCGGATGTGGTCCATATTCACAGCGGCGCAAACAGTATATGGGCAGCCTTCCTCAGGCTGGCCGGGAAAAAAGTATATGTGAGCCAGTTCGCAATGGACTGGAAGCGTGATAAATGGCCCTGGTACGGAAAGCTTTTTTACAGGATTTCAAACTACCTTACCGCATTGTTCCCAACCGCCGTGGTTTTTGACAATATTTTTACGAAGGAATACTTCGAAAAGAGATTCAGGAAGCAGTTTTATTTTATCCCCTATGGCGCCGAAGTAAAAGAACCGGTGCCTGATACTACCATCCTGAACAGGTTGGGTGTCGCTCCGGGAAAATACATCCTTTTTGTTGGAAGGTTTATTCCTGATAAGGGGGTGCACCTCCTGATCCGTGCATTCGAAACTGTCGAAACCGACATGAAACTTGTGCTTGTGGGAGGATCACCCAACCCGGGCAACTATGAGAATGAAATTCACCAGACCCAGGATAAACGGATAATCTTTGCCGGATATGTTTACGGTGATGATACCAATATCCTGATGAAGAATGCTTTAGTATATGTTCAACCCTCACTGATAGAGGGATTATCCCCGGTGATTCTGACAGTCATGGGACTCGGAACACCCCTGATTTGCTCTGACATAGTTGAGAATAAGTTCATCACCGGGGACAATGCCACTCATTTCATTTCCGGGAACAGCAGTTCCCTTGCACAGAAATTAAATTACTGTCTGAATAACCAGGAGAAGCTGAAGCAAATGGCGGAAGATGGCAGGGCTGATATTCTTGCCCGCTTTAACTGGGATTCGGTTGCATCACAATATTTGGATTTATTCAATAGAAAGAAATAAGATTATGCTGAAAGCCGGAATTATTGGACTCGGAAAAATGGGAATTTCCCATGCGGCCATTGTAGCACCGCACAGGGATGTAGAACTGGTGGCGGTCTGTGACACCTCCTCCCTGGTTCTTGAAGGATTCAGGAAGTTTACAAAGGTCCGGGTCTATGACGATTACAAAAGGATGATCGATTCGGAAGCACTTGACTTTGTTGTTATTGCAACGCCTACAAAATTCCACTTCCCGATGGTTAAGTCTGCCATGGAAAAGGGGATTCACACTTTCTGCGAGAAGCCATTCAGCCTGACCATCAGGGAAGGCGAGGAACTGGTATCGCTAGCTGACAGGAAAAACCTGGTTAACCAGGTTGGTTATCACAACCACTTTATCGGAACCTTCAGGGAACTGAAAAGGCTGCTGCAAAAGGGTATTCTGGGAGAACTGGTTCACTTTACAGGGGAGGCATACGGTCCTGTTGTCGTCAAGCCAAAAGGGGGAACCTGGCGTTCGGATCCGGGAGAAGGGGGCGGATGCCTGTTTGATTATGCGTCACACGTCATAAACCTGATCCAGGAGATAATCGGCAGACCGGTAAGGGCAGAGGGAGCCATGCTTAAAAAGATCTATTCGAGGGATGTGGAGGATGCTGTATACTCAGTACTGAAACTCGAATCGGGGCTGACCGGTATTATCTCTGTCAACTGGAGCGACGAAACCTATCGTAAGATGTCAACATCGCTGACAATAATCGGTAAAAAAGGCAAGATAATCTGTGATGCCACTGAACTTAAAATATACCTGAAGGATCCGGATTCGTCAGAAAAGCTCGAGAAGGGTTGGACGATAAAATACATAACCGACCTGGCCATACCGGTCGATTTCTATCTGCGTGGAGAAGAATACAGCGCCCAGATAGACAATTTCGTGAAAGATGTCCTTAACGGAAAACCAGGCACTATAAACACGTTCAGACAGGGTTTGGAGACCGACAGGGTAATGGAGTTAATCATGGCAGAATCAAAAATATAGTTATGAAAATGGATAAGGTACTTTTTGGAGATAACCAGTTCTTTGCGGTG
>CAZTDW010000149.1:0-9961 GCA_964611835.1 uncultured Rikenellaceae bacterium
GCAAAGGAGGCTGACAATAAGGGAAATGGATTTTGAGGCGTCGTCATTTGCCGGGATCGGGAATTCTATATCTGTTGGATCGGAGTTTGTGTCAACCATTGCAAATACCGGGATTCCAAGCCTTTTTGCTTCCCTGACAGCAATGTGTTCCTTGCATACATCCACAATAAAAAGTGCTGACGGGAGGCGGGTAAGATCTACGATGCTGCCCAGGTTCTTTTCAAGTTTTGCCCTTTGTCTGGTGACCTGAAGTTTTTCACGTTTTGAAAGGTTTGAAAAAGTCCCGTCTGTAGCCATTTTATCTATAGACCCCATCTTCTTTACAGCTTTCCTGATTGTCGGAAAATTTGTCAGCATTCCTCCCGGCCACCTTTCAGTAACATAAGGCATATTTACCTGCTTTACTTTTTCTGAAACTATTTCCTTAGCCTGCTTTTTGGTGGCTACAAACAGTATTTTTTTCCCTGACCGGGCAATGTGCTTCATTGCGGAAGCTGCCTCATCGAGTTTTACTATTGTTTTTTCAAGGTCAATGATATGGATTCCGTTTCGCTCCATAAATATATAGGGAGACATTGCTGGATTCCATTTTCTTTTGAGATGTCCGAAGTGAACACCTGCATCTAATAATTCCTGGAAATTTGTTCTGGGCATGATCTGTTTTTTTAAGTTTACATTCTTTGTCAATCAATCACAAAGTAGTCCCGCAATCAAGGAGTCTTGGTGATTTAGATACTAAACCTGCATCTATGATTATATTTTTACGGCTAACGTTTGCTGAACTGGAATCTTTTGCGGGCTTTTGGTCTTCCGGGTTTTTTCCTTTCAACCTCCCGGGGATCACGGGTAACGAATCCATTTGCCTTGAGAACCGATTTGTTTTCCGGGTCGATCAGCACCAGCGCCCGCGTTATTCCGAGGCGAAGTGCTTCAGCCTGACCCTTTACACCGCCACCGTCAAGGTTGGCATGGATATCATATTTGTCGGATGCATTAAGCACTACCAGAGGCTGTGTCACCACATACTGAAGAGTGTCGGCTCCGAAATATTCCTTGTAATCCCTGTTGTTAATAGTTATATTACCCTTGCCTTCCCTGATATACACTCTGGCAACGGCTGCTTTTCTTCTTCCGATAGCATTAACTGGCTCCATTTTTGTTCCTGAATTGTATTAAAGTTCTATTTTCCTTGGTTTTTGCGCTTCGTGGGGATGAGAAGCTCCTGCATAAACATGCATGTTTTTGTAGATGGCTCTTCCAAGCCTGTTTTTGGGAAGCATCCCTCTTACTGCATTCTCAACCAGACCAATGGGATTCTTCTTAAGCATCTCATTTGCAGTGGTAAATCTCTGGCCTCCGGGATAGCCTGTATGTCTTACATATTCTTTATCAGACCATTTGGTCCCTGAAAGGTCGACTTTGTCGGCGTTTATTACTATTACATTGTCACCACAATCAACATGAGGCGTAAAATTTGTTTTATGCTTGCCTCTGAGGGTCGAAGCGACGACTGTTGCCAGCCTGCCAAGAATAGCGCCTTCTGCATCTATTAATACCCACTCCTTGTTTACAGTATCCTTGTTCGCCGAAACTGTCTTGTAACTTAAGGTGTTCACTTTACTGATTTTTTATATTTTAAACGCAAAAATTTGATCGAAAACCTGTTATTTTGGGACTGCAAAAATACAATATATTTCCTGAAAAAAAAGAATTTGAAAAGAAATTATTCCTGAGGATGAAACTTGGATTATTTTTACTTTAGCAGATATTTTTGCAGAATACAGGATTTAAAGGCTATGGATGTTGATAGGAAATTTCTCGGAAGGGCTGTATGGCTGGCTTCAGAATCAGTGCTGTCCGGCGGCGGCCCTTTCGGGGCTGTAATTGTTTCTGAAGGCAGAATGATCTCAGAGTCAGGCAACAAAGTCGTTCTCCTTAAAGATCCGACGGCTCATGCCGAATTACTTGCCATTCGGGAAGCTGCCCGGATTTTAGGAAATCATGATCTTTCAGGATGCACTCTGTACTCATCATGTGAACCATGTCCGATGTGCCTGGGGGCTATCTACTGGTCGGGGATAGAAAGGATAGTTTATGCTTCCGACAGGAATGATGCGGCAAAAGCCGGCTTCAGCGACAGTGATATATACAGGGAGATTTGCCTTGATCCGGCGGAGAGAAAAATCATTTTTCACAGGATTAATATGGAAGGAGCAGATGAAGCTTTTGAGAGATGGGACAAACTTGAGAACAGAATCCCTTACTGATCATATTGATGCCGGCGTAAGATTGCAGCGGGATTTCTTTATCAGGGATGTTCTTGAAGTTGCGCCTGACCTCCTTAATAAATCGCTGGTGCTGACCGGCAGCGAAGGAATTATATCGAGATATATCATTACTGAAACTGAAGCATACAGGGGATCCGAGGACAAAGCCTGCCATGCTAGCAAAGGACGGACGGACAGGACGGAAGTAATGTACCATGAAGGAGGAAGGTTATATGTATACCTTGTATATGGAATACACTGGATGTTAAATGTCGTTACAGGTTTAAGCAATAATCCGCAGGCAGTGCTGGTAAGAGGCCTGAAAAATCTGAACGGTCCGGGCAGGATCACCAGGACCCTGAGAATTGATAAGTCATTTAATGGAGAAGATCTGATCTTATCTTCAAGGATATGGATAGAAGATACAGGTTTAACAGCTGATTACAAGACTTCTGAAAGGATCGGGATTGACTATGCGGGTGAATACTGGAAGACCAGGCCATGGCGTTTCTACCTGTGATCTTTAAGCTTTGCTATCCTTATAAGCTTATCAAACCTCAGATGGAGTGAAGCTGCATTATCAAATCTTTTCAGATCAGTATCATAGAATCCTTCAAGTTCAAAGTAGAATTCCAGAAATGATTTATGGAATAATTTTACGTTTGCTGAACAGGTTATCAATTTCCTTTCATGAATGACATAGTTAAACCTGTGGTCAGAAACCGAACTGAAAATATAATTGCCGTTTGGAGCGAAGAAATCGTCAGACATCCAAATCCCTGCATGAACTCCCATATTCCTGCAAACATAGTAAATCCTGTACCATGCTGCAGATCCTTTACCTATACCTGACGGGGAGTTGTCGGTTAATGATTTTCCATAGAAGAATAGGGCTTCAACACCTGTTTCACCATATTTTTTATCAGCAATGTCATAGCTTACTCCGGCGCCTGAAGCAATGTTAAGCCAGGTTTCCACCCGCTCGGGATAATTGCTGATCTGACCACCATAATGCTTGAACTGGACCTGAACAGGTATATTAACCCTTACCAGACCTCCGATTTTACCAGAAATATATCTGAATGATTCTCCTGCGGTAAAAATTTCCCGCTCATTATCACCTTTGAAAATGAAATTTTCCCAGCTGAGCCATAAGTCATTGAAAAAATGGTCGTTCCGGAATCTCAATTCAAGTCCGTCTTCTGAAAAAGCGTTGTAAAGCCTTTCCTTGTTAAAGTGAGGATCAAACATCCTGTGTTCATCACTGCCTGAGAGCGAACCCATTGTGAACAAAATATTCTCATTTATCCTTAGTGAAGTAGAAAAAACCGGTTTGACCAGATGAAACCGGTTTGTCCCGGAATACTGCAACATGTGTGCACCCAGGTTTAATGTCAGCTTATCTGAAGGAGAGTAAACCAGTTCAGGCTGGATGAAGTACCCTATCAGGGTATATCCTTCGATAACAGGATTTGAATATTCATTGTTCCTTACGAAATTAATGTTCCTGACCCTCAGATCAAGGTTTCCGGAGGCGGAGGTGTCAGCCGGGCTTATTGAGTACAGCAGATGTACGTTTAAGATCAGTGACAGCAAAAAAAATACGGATCTTATCATCAAATCGGCTCTTTCATGCAAATTTAAGAAAATAAACCTCAAGTTAAAATGAAGTTAATTAGTATACCTGGTGGTCGCAAATGACAATTTTTTCCGTTATTTGTCTTTTTGACAATTAAATCTAAGAAGACATGGATTCATTTTGGGGCAGTTTCCGCCGGATTAACAGGATCACCGGATGGGCCCTTTTTCTTTTCTCATCGGTAATTTATCTTATAACGATTGAGCCTACAGTAAGTTTCTGGGATTGCGGGGAATTCATTCTGTCGGCATTCGGACTTCAGGTGGGTCATCCTCCGGGAGCTCCACTTTTCATTATGATTGGAAGAATTGCCACACTTTTTGCAGGCGGCGACACCTCCAGGGTAGCGCTGATGATGAATGCCCTGTCGGCAATCAGCAGCGGATTTGCCATTATGTTTCTTTTCTGGACAATAACACATCTCGCAGAAAAAATCCACGGCAAAGGCAGTAAAATTGAAAAAAATCAGATACCTGCAGTCATAGGCAGTGGCGTGATAGGAGCTCTGGCATACACATTTTCTGATACTTTCTGGTTCTCGGCTGTTGAGGGTGAGCTGTATGCGCTGTCTTCACTTGTGACGGGACTGGTCTTCTGGGCTATGCTTAAGTGGGAGGAAGAAGCTGACCAGCCCACCTCGGGACGGTGGATTATCCTGACTGCCTATATCATGGGACTTGGCCTGGGAATACACCGGCTTAATCTTCTTATCATCCCCGTTCTGATATTCGTTTATTATTTCAGGAAATATGAGGTCACCCGTGCCGGTGTTATAAAGACTTTCCTGGTCTCAGTCACAACTTTATATCTGATGGTTTTCATACTCATACCGGGAGTTCCTAAGGTTGCGGGGTGGTTTGAACTTTTTTTTGTAAATGTTACAGGATTACCATACAACAGCGGTCTTATCTTCATGGTAATCGTGATGATTGCCATACTGTCTTATGGGATCAGGTATTCAATAAGAAAAGGGAAGGTTGTGCTTAATTATGTTATTACGGCAATAGCCGTGATCATGATAGGATACTCATCTTATGCCATGATAATGATAAGATCGTCTGCCCGGCCTCCAATGAACCAGAATAATCCCTCCGATATTTTTTCACTGTCGTATTACATTAATATGGAACAGTACGGCAGTTCACCGAAATTATATGGCAACTATTACAGCGCGCCGGTTATCGATGTGAAAAGTATAATTGCCGGATATAACAAGATTGACGGGAAGTATAAGCCGTATTTCAGGCCCGATTATGTTTACAACAGTGAGTTCATGACAATATTCCCGCGTATGTACAGTTCTGATCCCGAACATGAAAGCGCATATAAGTACTGGGGAAGAATTACGGGAAAAAGATATTCAGTAAGTTCAGGCTCCGGGAATGAAACGATAATCTGTCCGACTTTTGGAGAGAACCTTCGCTATTTTTTCAGGTATCAGACAGGGTTCATGTATCTGAGATATTTCATGTGGAATTTCGTGGGGCGTCAGAATGATTTTCAGGGCAACGGCAATTCTATTCATGGAAACTGGATAAGCGGAATTGACTTTATCGATGAGGCCAGGCTCGGAAAGCTTGAAAACCTGCCGGGTGACCTGAAAAACAATCCCGCCAGGAATACCTATTATTTTCTGCCTTTGTTGCTGGGTATCGCAGGACTGTTATGGCATTACAAGAAGCACAGGAATGATTTCTGGCTTGTCATTGCATTCTTCTTTATGACGGGAATAGCTATAATCTTTTATTTAAACCAGTATCCCAATCAGCCGAGGGAAAGGGATTATGCCTATGCCGGATCATTTTATGCCTTCTCGGTATGGATCGGCCTGGGATTCATGCCAGTTTATGAATTTCTGAAGAAATACCTCAGGGAGCATCTGTCATCAGCTGTTGCCTTCATTATACTACTGATAGCTGTTCCCGTTCTTATGGCGGTAAAGAACTGGGATGACCACGACCGTTCCGGTCGTTATACGGCCAGGGATATCGGTGCGAATTATCTTAAATCATGTGCTCCGAACAGTATTTTGTTCACATATGGAGACAATGACTCATTTCCTGTCTGGTATGTCCAGGATGTTGAAGGGGTGAGGACTGATGTCCGTGTGGCGAACCTCAGCTATCTCCAGGCGGGTTGGTATATCGACATGATGAGGCAGAAAGCATTTGATTCTGATCCCATGCCGCTTTCACTTCCAAAAGACAAATACATGGAAGGAGTGCGAAATCAGCTTCCTGTCAACAGCAGGCTGGATAAGCCAGTACCTATTC
The DNA here is from genome assembly GCA_964611835.1 of uncultured Rikenellaceae bacterium. GTDB lineage: Bacteria > Bacteroidota > Bacteroidia > Bacteroidales > VadinHA17 > LD21. Next base: position 6,180 of record CAZTDW010000149.1, read on the forward strand.
GTCAGGTTGTCGAGTTTGCATCGCAGGATGACAGAAAATATATGATTGACATAAACGGACGGGGTGATTATCTTAATTATCTTCCTGCAAACAAGTTCATTATCGATGTTGATCCGGAAACCGTAGTATCAAATGGAACTGTGAAAGAGTATTTCAGGGACAGGATAATTTCTCCGATGATATGGGAATATACGGAGGATGATGCCTTCAAGGGCGATCTGGCAATCATGGACCTTCTGGCAACAAATAACTGGACAAGGCCTGTTTATATGTCTACCACCGTCCCTTCAAGCCAGTATAAGGGGCTTGAGAAGTTTTTTGTGCAGGAAGGAATGGCATACAGGATTGTGCCGATAAAGACAGGCAGGCCAGAGCAGGGAGACTTCGGAATGATCGATCCGGAAGTGATGTATGATAATATGATGAACAAGTTCGGATGGGGCAATGCTGCTGATCCGGATGTTTATCTTGATGAAAACAACAGGCGGATGTTGAGCAATTTCAGGCGTATTTTCGGGAACCTCGGAAATGCCATGCTTGTGGCGGGAGATACCGTAAGAGCTGTTGAAGCTGCCAGGAAGGGGCTTGAGATTGTTCCGGCTTCAAAGATGCCAAACGACTATTTCTCTATGAGCCTTGCCGAGGTACTTTTAAGAGCCGGTAAAAAGGAAGAGGCTGAAAAGGTTATTGACGACATCCTTGATTATTCCAGGGAATACCTAGAATATGCCGTGAGCCTTAAGCCGGAACGGAGATTCGGCATGGATTACGCAACAGGAATAAACATGCAGTCATACCTGGATTTATACAATATGTCGGTTAAGCTGGAACTCGATTCACTTACTAAGAAAATTGAACCGGAAGTAAGCAACTTCTACAGCCTGCTTTATTCGAATAAGTAATACTAATGAGGCAATACAGGCCTTTTTTCCTTTTACGGAATATTTTCGCCAAAGCTGTCTTCAGGATCAGTACGGATGAGAAGGTCCTGTGCCTTACCTTCGACGATGGACCCAATCCTGATTCAACTTATAAGATCCTGAATATCCTTGATAATTATCAGGTTAAAGCCATGTTTTTTCTTACTGGTATTAATGTCGAAAATTATCCCGGGATAAAAGAGATGATAGTTGCTGGCGGACACCAAATCGGTAATCATGGTTACTGCCATATGAGCGGATGGAGCACATCATATGAAAAATACAGGGGGAATATTTCAAAGGCTGCCAGATTGATCCCCTCCGGCTTTTACCGCCCTCCATACGGCAGGCTCACCCCAAGGCAGTATCAAAATATTTTAAATGATTATACTTTGGTTTTCTGGGATCTGATGCCATATGATTTTTCAAGATCCGTTTCGGCCGGGAAATGCCTGAGGATACTGAAGGAAAAGATCAGACCGGGTTCAATAATAGTCTTGCATGACAGCCCCTGTTCAAAAGTTACAGGATTTCTTGCAGAATTCATTGAATTTGCAGCCGGACTGGGTTATAGTTTTGTACTGCCTGATTTTGCTACGCCAGGAAAAGACAAGCATCGGAAAAAAGCCTGTTAAACCATGTATTTATGGTAGCTCTGCAAATCTTACCTGAAACCGGAAAGGGGTTTTCATGCGAATAGTCGTAGGGAAAATCCCAGACCTCAACTGTCCGCTGCGACTTTTTACTTTTAACTATTGTGTTAACAATCCCATCTGCCGGGATTACCGAATCCTTTGATAACGCTATTGATCTTATCTGATCTTTCATCTTTTCAAGGAGATTATCCCTGAATGATCTGAACCTTCCAAAATCGATCATGGCCCTGAATGCCATACCAAGCTGACTTTCACTTATATGCCCGTATTGTGATTTTTTCCTGCTGATCTCATTTTCGAAATCTTCAAGATAGAAATCATAGATCTTGTTGAATGCCACGCTGTCCATGATGAGTTTTGAGGTTCCTTTCATTGAACTGAAAACCGAACCACCGCAGAACATGAACAGCTTCGAATCAGAGAAAAGGTTTTCGGGATTGCCCATGACCATGATCTGGGCAAGGAAAGCTCCAATAGAGTAGGCAAAGATATTCACTCCCGATCCTGCCGGAATAACTTCATGTTTACCATTCTTTATCTGTTGCATCAGTTTAATAATGTCAACCGCTGTCTGATATCCTGAATGAAAAAACCTCATGGGATCCTGTGAAAGCCTGCTGCTGAGGGCTATGTTCGCATAACTCGACATCTGAACATCATTCCATTTGCTTATGCGGTCCTTTACCGGACCGGTCATGGCCCTGGGATCGAACCACGACGAGGGGGAACGGTTTATGTGAAATGAAATCGGAAACAAAATGACATAACTGCCCGTATTCATCGAGAGATAATAAGCCCATGCAAGATATTTTATCCAGCTTCTCTCATTTAATCCATGAAGCAGAAGCACTACCTTGTTTGATTCCCTGACGGGCGGTATGAATACCGGGTAGGTAAAGCTATTGTTTTCCGATATAGCGAGATCTTCGTTGTTTATCAAGCCTTCCGGATTGGTTTCGGATGTGAATTCAATATTAGATATCACTACATCCGAACCGGGGATGGATATCTCTCTTAAGCTGGTGTCGTATAGCGACTTCAACTCATAGAATTTATCAATGTAATCCATTTTGTCTACCTTTCGCTTTTCATAATAATGCAAAGGAACGACAGGCCGTGTGGACGAACAAATTAATGGTGCGGACGGCAGTCAGGCGGGATGTAAACGCTGATTAAGTGACGTAAATTCAAAATAAGGGATGAAAATGCAGGGATGGTTTTTAACCCGGATTCAAAGGATAACCTTGATCTAATAAAAAAGTTAATTTTGTGATTGCTATTTCAAAATCAATGATTGATCTGCAGAAGCCTATACCATCTTACCTGAATGAAAAGTCGAATATTGTAAGGCTTATTCTGTTCACCTCATTGTTTGCGCTGGTATTTATAAACATTTATTTTCCCTTTGGAGCCGACAGGTGGTTTGATCTGACAGAATTCGAATTTTTTACCTATTCAAGTCTGGTAATCTTAACCGGAGTGCTGATAGTGGTGATAAGCCGGATCATCATGTATCACTGGGGAAAGAAGAACATAATATATCTTTGGCAATATCTTGCCTGGATAGCCGGGGAGATACTGCTTATGGCACTGTTCTATGCATTATTTGAGAAATTCGTGCTTGAAGATTTCCGTGATTTCACCTTTCTGGTTAAGCTGTCAGCCAGGAACACCGCCCTGGTACTTCTGCTTCCCTATTCTGTAATGTGGCTTTATTTCTCATGGCGCGATAAAAAGCAACAGATTGAAAGGATGTCGGATATTCAGTCGGTATCAGATAACACAAGGGATATGATACCTTTTTATGATGAAAAATCCATTCTGAAGTTTTCCGTAAAAAAAGAGAATCTCCTGTTCATTGAGTCAGCAGAAAATTACGTTAGCATCTGTTATCTCAACAAGGGTAAGATTACAAGATATCTCCTGCGTGACACTTTAAAAAGGATGGAGGAAAAGTTCTCAGGTACTGAAATTGTAAGATGTCACAGGTCATATATTGTAAATTTTGAAAAGGTCAAGGTTATCAGGAAAGAAAAGGACGGTTTGAAGCTCGAGCTGGAACAGGATTTCCCTTCCGTTCCCGACATTCCTGTTTCCAAAACATACGTGGACAACGTGATGCAGACTTTCTCAAAGTTCAGCCGGATGACGGATAATTCATGATTGAAATAGTGTGAGTTAGATGAGTGACGGGGGCTGAATAATA
>CAZTDW010000150.1:0-9848 GCA_964611835.1 uncultured Rikenellaceae bacterium
GATATTCCTTCCAGCGCCCGGTATTGTCTGCTGAATTTTCATGAACTTCTTCACCAGTTCCGGGGTGCGAAGGTATCTTTCCCCCTCCATCTGATCATTGCCGCATGAGAGGAAGTATTCAAATCCCGGCCTCATTCTATCAGTGTATCCAAGGTATCTTTTGCCGCCACCGCACCTGACTCTTTCTGCATTGTATACCAATGACTTCCCGTTACGAACCTTTCCAAGTTCGCAGATCAGGCATCGGTGAATCTTGTCTTTCTCTGCCCATTCGGCGCCTCCGTCACCATCGGAATAATAAAAGACTATAGGGAGTTCGGCATTTCCGAAATATTTCTGCCACAGTTCAAGGAATTTCTCTTTCATGTGCCCGGTTTTCATATTATTCCAAAGATAAAAGAGAAACTGAAATAATACCGGCACAATTAGAGTTGATAAGATATAGAAGGTAAATTACAGTAAGAATCGGGCCAGTCCTGCCCCGGTATATCAGGGGATTTCGCCAATAGATTATACTGAGAAAAGCACAATATAGATTAATTATGTTTCTGTGGTCAATTGAATGTTGAGATTGGTGGATTACCTGTGGTGATCCGGTGGTGGGGGACCCATCAACAAAATCCCCTGCCCGCCTGTTGCGGGCATTGGTCTTTTTTGTTTGCAAGCCTCCGCCTCGTAACCGGGCTTCGGCTCGCAAACAAAAAATCCCACCTTCGCTTCGCTCAGGGGGGATTTTGTTGAGGTCGGTGGCGGATTCGAACCGCCGTACCCGGTTTTGCAGACCGATGCCTAGCCACTCGGCCAACCGACCTTATTTGTTTATTTAAAAGAACTTCAAATAGCCATTCGAAACGTTTATCGGTGGCGGATTGTTCGTCTCGCTTCGCTCACCTCACGAACTCCTTCACTCCGTCCAGTCGGTTCGAACCGCCGTCCTCGTCCTCCGTAGGTTTAGCGAAGGAGGAACCCGGTTTTGTCCCGAGGACTCGGGAATGCCTAGCCACTCGGCCAACCGACCTTGTTATCTGAAGCCATAAACAGATAAACTTAAAAGTATCTGTTTGGTCTGCAAAAATAATAAAATTTACCAAACCAATTACTTAATATGCAAATCCATAATTATAATCATTTACTATCACCGTGGATGAAATAACAGCCAAATTCCATAATAATGCCTGCAAACCAGATATTTCATCGTCAAAGTCCTTGACCCGTGTCATTTAATTTGTTAAATTAGTGGGATATAAGCCTCTGGTGTTCTGTACCTGATTGTCATATAACAAACATGAATCTAAAAAACAGGTTTTTGATTACGCTGCTGTTATGCTCTGTTATTAGGTTGCCGGTACCTCTTTTACTGCAAGCCCAGACAGCTCCGGCAAGCTTTATTAAAGATGAACTGCCACAGCTCAAAAAGCTTAGTGCCGATCTCAACCAGAACGTTTTACCGCTACTGGCCCTGGTAAAAGAATATGAAAAGTACGGACCTCCTCCATCAGTAAAAGTTGCAAAAATCCTAAGAACCAGTATTTCTGTCAGGGAAACCGATAATCAGGAATCCCCGGTGATAACTGAGGCCAGAATCAATGAAGAATATCCGGTTATTGATGAAAGCGACAAATGGTACAAAATCAGGACCGCCGATAACCGCGAAGGGTGGATCCCCGAAGAATCGGTGCAAATCCTGATGAAACTACCTGCTGCTGCCGGCAATGAAACATTAAAAGCATCCGGCCAGGAAACATCTGCTCTCCTTGGGCAGATGGCCAGGTATAAAATCAATATCGATGAGCTTTATGCCGAAGCTGGTACAATCATAAGGAACATCGAACAGGAGTACAACAGGCTGTCTCCGGAAGATAAGGCCTCTGTTGCTGACGAATACAAAACATTTGCGGCCGAAAGGGATAAAATTGAAAAATATCACCAGTATGTTGTTAAATATCTGAGTCCCTATACCAACCTTTTAATTTTACCGGGGGCTCCTCAGTCACATACAATTGCAAAAGGTGAAAGGTTCCATGGGATCGTATCGGCCGACCTTGGAAGATCCAGCTATGAGAATAACGGCTCTAACTCAACAACTTCAAGAAGGCTGACATTCGACGGAAATTATCAGATCGACAAAGCTACCAGGCTCAAACTGATGATCAACCACCAGAATGAACTTGTTCAGACAGCTTTCACCAGCAATACAGTTGAAGCTGGCATTTCACGGCAATTTGGTGATAAATTCCTTATAGGCAGTAATGCAGGTTATGATTCATATAAAGACAAGTTCACTGACAACAATTCATTCGGAGTTTTTCGAGCCGGTTTAAATACTCTTTTTACGCCGGTAAAAAAAGTAAGCTTCAGCGGTAACCTGAACTTCCAGTCAAAGGACTTCAAAGAAACTGATGAAAATAATTATCAAAGCCTTATCTATTCCGTAGGTACAAACATAATGGCCAACCCGCGGAGCAATATAAGGATCCAGGTCCAGGGCAACAAGCAGCTGAGCAGCAGAGATTATCTGGATTTCAGCCAGGTAAGTCCAAGGCTGATATATACTTATAAGAAAAACCCGGAAAAGATTTTCAGCATAGATCTTGACTATGATCAGCTTAAATATTCAGGCAACAGCAATTTTAACGATTACGGCAAATACAAGACTGCATTTCAGTGGAGGAACATCAATAAAACAAGGACTCTTACAAACAGTCTCGATTTCATATACAAACAGTTTCCCAATAACGGCAGGCAGGACTACCTGCGAATCGGACACAGGACTGAAAGGAGAAAAGGATCACTCAGGGATGAAAAATCATCCGTATCATCAGTTCAGTTTTTGCTGACTGTAATTACCATGAGGCAAGACAACAATCTTACGGATTTTTTTGACCTGAGATGGGATAAGACAAAACTCAGGCCAAAGTGGTACAGCTCTTCCAATCTTTATCTCAAGCTGTTCAATAATATCGAAAAGATGATAGCCGACAGTACCAATATGCCCGATCATTTTATCGACTTCTACCGGGAATTCGGACCTTCTTTCAGGAACGTTTCTGATGGGAATGTAAGGATCTCAAGTCTGAAATTCGGAATAATCCTGGGAGGACATGTATATTTCAATTTCGATGAGGATTACTTCAACAGGAATGGCAATTCGCTAAGAGGCGGACTGGCTGTCAGCACAAACATAAACATCTATAAGGCAAGCCTGGCAGCCGGCGGATCATACGAAAGGTCGTTAATAATCAGCAAGGAGACATCATACAATCCATATAATGGTGAATTAATATATGGAGACAATATCTACCGCAAGCCATCGTCATTTCAGTTCAACATTGATTTCAGGCAGCCTGTCGGAAAAAGCTGGGATATACATTTTAACCTGGGGACCTATAATATAAGGACTGATGCCACCTTTGAAACCAGCATCAATCCGGTAGAGAAGAAATCAAACCTGAGGCTCTCAGGTGGTATAATATATCGTTTTGCATTATAAAATGTCGAAAAACAACCGAAGCAATGAAATCCGCCACAAAGTTCAGAATGACCATCTCCCTTTCAGTCCTTATCTTTGTTTTGTTCAATTTATCGGCTCAGGAAACAAAAGAATACTCCATCAATGTCAATGGAACAACTGTGATGAACTACATAACCGCCCCCTTTAATTCATGTTGGGATGAATTCACAATTGTCGCTTCAAACGGGGTTAGCTGGCTCAGGGTTATTGAAAGCAGACTGATCAACCCTGTCTGGGAGCAAAGCACCAACATTATCTTTGATGGTGTTCCGGTCGTCGGACAGACGACAAAAACTGTAAAGAGGCCACCCCCATGTGAAGGATGTGGTTGGGAATGTACCGGGAACCTTGCTCTTGTTGCAACAGGCCAGGGAACCCTTATTATCAGAGCAAAGGCTTTTAATGGACTGCCCCCTTTTGCTATCGAAGGAGAATATCTTGATAAATATGACGGAACTTATGAATCCATGTATGGTTCAATTACAGCAAATCCTTCAGGCGTCCAGCCTGGCAATACAACCAACATTGAAGTGCGTCTGCCCGAAAAAATGAGAAGGGTAGTAAGCGGAATAAGATTATATCTCCCGGATGCCAGGAGAGAAAAACCAACCATGGTAATCCTTCCTTTTGATATTGACGGAGTTTACAACTTCAACTTTACAATACCCAACGACGGATCATTCGAAAGACTAAATGTTCCTTTTCCTTTTGAAGTAAAGTTTGAGGCACTGTCAATAAATCCGGGCTCAGATGGGCAACCTTATGTGGTAACGGCAGGAGTAACTTTAATCACCATTGCCTCAACCCTTACCCTTGAAATTAATGTCCAGGGGACAATCGTGCAAAACGGTGGAAACGTGACATGGAACAACAGCAGAGAGAGAGTAGTCGGACTTAGGATACTTAATGGGAAAGAGCCCTTTAAAACCAGATGGATTGTTAATGGACAGGAGGTGCCGTTACCTCCGGATCCCGATCAAAATAATACACAAAAATTCCTTCGCAATCAGAATGTTCTGACAAATGCTGCAACTATTACAGCTGAGGTAACCGATGCAAACGGGAACACCGCTACTACGACAATAAATGTCAATATAAGAACCGATCTTTCATTTCAGTTCAATGTACAGGGTGTAAAGACGGAAAACGGCGCCACGGTAAACTGGCGAGAAGGATCTGCAATGCTTGTTACTGCTAATCCTGTATTCGGCGGAAGAGATCCTATTAAGAGCAGGTGGCTGATCAATAATGAGGAAGTACTTTCGCATAACCTTATTAACAAGTTTGATCAATTCACCGATCAGGAAATTCTTGGCAGAGCAAAGTCAATTACCCTGGAATTAACAGATGCAAACGGCGTTATATCATCCGGCACCATTTTTATAGGTAACCCTGCCAACGCTCAGACACCTGCAGTACCTACCGGTCCCGTTGGCCCTGCTCCAACTCCACCACCCTTAACAGGTAATCCCAATATACAACCAAACCCTGATGTAAGCTGGAATGACAGACCATGGCTCAACGAAAAAGTTCAGCAATGCACCCGTGAATACCTGCAGAGAATTGTGCTCTATATGGAGAATGAAATCAGAAGATGGGAAAATACAGGAAGATCAGAAAGTGAGCGAATGGTCTTATTTACATCAATTGATGACTGGGGAAGGCTGCTGAACCAGTATATTACGGCTAGCGGAAGGGTAGACGGGAACTGGGAGAATCCCACACATTATGTCTGGTCAGCATTTAACCAGCCGTCAGCTACAACCCGATACGGACGTACGGTAGAATATTATGTCAAATATGAATGCAATCTCCTGAATTATAATCCTGATGATATTGATGGTGCCATAGCAGACATTGCAAACGACAATGAGAATAATAAATGGGATCCTCAGCAAATCAAAAATGCTCTTTTAAGTCTTAACGACATGCTTGAACTTGCCAGATCACTTTACAGCAAGTTTAATGTAAATTATCTCAAGTTCGTCAATGAAATAAACGACCAGAACAGCAATCCCCTTGAAAATGAAATAATTGCTCTTTGCATTGCTTCCGCCCAGGGGCAGTTCAACGATCATTCGGTAAACAAAGATACCATTGATGCTTCCGGTGCATCCCTGATTACACAGGCGGCTTCAAACAAGGATATCAATATCTTCAACATAATAAATATCTTGTCTGAAGTACAGACCCAGGCTGACGATATGACAAGAAAGCTTGGTGAAATGAAAAACCTTCTTACAGTAAGAGGAGGCGATGTCGATGAAATAATATCCGATGGCCAGAATCTTATCGCCCAGGGGAATGTCAATCCTGAATTTGCACAGGACGGTGGTGTAAATGTAGAATTTGCAGGCGACGGACTCGACAATTTAGGCGACGGACTGCAGGATTTCATTCAAGGTAATATAAGGAGAGGCAACGTTCTGATCATAATATGGGACTCGGGCAACTACATGGACGATGTCTTCGAACTGACAATTTCAGGGATAGGAAGTATGGGAACTACTCCTCCGGGTGCAAGAAGAAATTTCGATCTGACCCTGGGCAAAGGAACCTATACTCTAACCGTCAGGGCTGTATATACCGATCCAAACATTACACCATGCACTTTCGGCATACAGGTTTATGATCAGGATATACCCATTATAAGTCCGGAAGAGGGCCTCGGCAATCTTGATGTGGGTCAGGAAAGATCATACGTCATTACAATCAGGTAAAAGCCGGCTAAGCTGGGCTGATAAAACCGCAATCTGACTATTGTCAATATTTTATTGATCTGACAGTTACAGATCCCATCAGCCCTGATGGCTGAAGAGGATCACCCGGACGGGCAGGATTTTCATTAAGCCAGGTTATCCTTTCTTTCTCAGGAAGTTTGCTATCTCCTATCAGTCTGTTTATCCAGTTGTTGACCACTTCTATTTCAACCAGATTTTCACCCTGCCTTGCCATCTCCGTAATATCGACTGTCCATGGTGAGGTCCAGGCCCCTCCCGCAAACCTGCCGTTCACCTTCACCTCTGCCATCACGTTTACTTTTCCCAGATCAATGATGATATTTTCTCCTTCCGGAATTTCGCCAAGAGTAAAACTGTTTCTGTATACTGCGCTCCCCGAATAAAACCTTATCCTTTCATCTTTGCTTTTTGTCCAGTCTTCAGGAGTTTCCATCACTATGCTGTTTTCAGGTCCCTTGAGTGTCTTATCAAACGACACCTCCCATGGGGTGTTTATCTCAACAAGAGTTACAGGACCGGGGAAATTTGCAGTGATATCCGTGCTTTCTGACCTGCTCCCGGAGCTTCTTCTGAAAACGATGAACGCGCTTCCGTAAGGCTCGAGCTGCAAAGGTATTTCTGTTATCCCCTTGTTATAGGTGAATGCTTTAAGATCGCGAATCATTCCGTTAAGGGGATCCCACAACTCTGGCTGCATACCGCTTACCCTGAAGGCACCGTCAAAGGCTACCTTATTATCACTCTGATTGGTAATAAAATAGATATCGCAATCGTTCATCTTCCTGTGGATCCAAAGCACCGGTATATTCTCAGCCACCCTGACATCCGGCTGCACTCCCGCAATATCCAGGGCTTCCTTAAGGCTCAAATTGTTCATCACATATCTTTTGCCTGATTTGCCGGTCTTTCCACCACTATCATTCCATAGTTCCTGAGTAAGCTTTATTACCGTTTGATCGGCTTCAGGATAGTTCTGAAGGCTGGGTGACCTGGACGGAGGGGGACCGTAAACCATGGCGCCCTTCTCCACAAGCTCTGCTATCTTTTGAAGGAGTCCGGGACGCATCGTTTCCAGGGGAGGAAGGACCATAAGACCATAATTCATCCCGTCGGGAAGGACCAGCCGCCCATCCTTAACGCTCAGCCTGTTCATTATCACTTCAGCATTGATGTAATCGTATGAATATCCATCCGGTATTTCAGGGATCCGTGCACCTGTCATTTTCGGCACATCTTCCCCGATGAAATAGCAGATGTCATTGACAGGAAGCCCTCTTCTGAGCATGAACATGCACCTTCGCTGGTAATCGATCCAGTTTTTCGACTGCCTGAACCAGGTGTTCTTCCTGTTGAATTCGGTCCCGAACCAGGCATTGATCCCCGGACTTTTATCCTCATAAGGCTGATGAACATAAAGATGCAGGATGACCTGATTGATCCCTTCAGTATAGCTCCAGTCTCCACGCTTCTTGAGCATCGCAGGATACCGCTGGTATGCCTGTCCGGCCGATGTGTATGATTCCGCGGAGACCAGCTTTTTGCCATAAATATGGGCAGCCGAAGATGCTGCACGGCATTCAATGTTGCCAAGGTCTCCCTCATTCCAGAACTCTCCGGCAACATCGTGACTCTGGCCTCCGTACATAAGAAATTCCGACGGGAAACCCCAGTGGCCGTAGTTCTCGAGCCATATCCTGAGTCCTTTTTCCTGGCACAGTTCGCGGAATCCTCCTACATAGTCGTAAGCGATCCTGTCGGCAACAAGTCTTCTCCAGTCCCACAGGAAACGGTCCGACTGATCAGCCGATCCAACCACCCTGCCGGTAAAAACAGGAAACCAGGGAACGGGATCGTATCCGTACCTGGCTGCAAAATCTTCGATCATGTTCTCCGTCCAGTTTTGCGAACCCTGCTCATAACTGTCAAGGACAACATGTTTTAAAGCTGTCCTCTCCTCAGCAGGCATCCTTTTCAGAAGCTTCCCGATATATGCATCAAAGTGTTTTCTGAGATGGTGCTTATTCATCTTGTCAACTTCCCATCCCATCGCATGGGGAGCTGCCTGGGCATTCCGGGTACCGGTTGGTACCGCACCGATCTGCAGTATGACCCATCTGCCTTCAGGTGCTTCCCAGTCAAGGGTACCGTCAGCTGCTGTTGCAGCAGTAAGATCCAGAACTTTCCCTGGATTTACTTTCATCCCTTCACTGCCAGTCTCCATCTGAGGCTTCCACAGATACTCACCCCATAAAGGAAAGGGCGTCTGACACATCTTTCCCAGTTGTTTTTCTATAAAGCTTTCAACCCGTGGCGCTCCTGAAAGGATTATTTCCGATAAAGCTGCATCGGATGCTTTATCAGGCAGGGTTGTCAGATAATTGCTGAGGCTGAAATTATTCATTACAAGCCTGAACTTCATCGCTGAAACATCAGTAAAAGAGACAGTTACTGGCCCTTCAGGCATTGGTCCTACATTTGTACGAGCGTTGCTCCTGTCATACCTGAATTTCCTGACCGGCCTGAAGGTCCCGTCCTCATGGATCTGAATCTCAATGTCCGCAGCAAAAGGGATTTTCGCCGGATATAAACTCAGGCTTCTGGCTGTAAAAGGTTCCCTGCTTTCAAGATCAAAAATAATTACCCCGGCATTGCCTGCCTTTCTGAACAGGCATGCGGTAGCAGTATCGCCATCAATAAGATTGAATACATTATCAAGATCAGGATATGCTGAAATTGAAGCATTTGCCATACCAAGTGTCGAGCGGTCACCCTCAGGTACAGGAAATGCCAGGATCTTTACCGGCTGATAAAGTTCCGCAGGCCGGAGCAGCTTCTTATGAATCCTTTTGCCTCCCTCAACCTCCGTTTCAGAGCAGGACAGATAACGCATTGACTCCTCTGATTGCACCCATGGACCGCCAGACTGGCTCCATCCGGGGCAGTTGAATAAGCCTATATTTACACCTGTCCTTTTACCCTCCCGTATGGTATGCTCAATAAGCTGCCACCATTCTTCGCTGAGAATCCTGTCTTTGCCGTATGGCATCCCCTCATACCCTATATTGCCGATCAGCGCTTCACCTATGCCAGCCTCAGCCATTGCTTCCAGGTCGCGCGTTACTCCTTCCCTTGTATTGTTATCGCTGATCCAATACCAGTAAACCCATGGCTTAACAGAGTCAGGCGGATCTGTAAATCCTTCGGCCAGCATTTCAGGCGTAACGGGATCTGAATCCACAGACTGATCATGAGAGCACCCGGCTGTTAATAAAATAACAAAGGTGATTGTAAGAATTGGTTTCATCTAAAAGGCATATTTAACTGATTAATTCATAAACCTTATTAATATGATGCATTCCTTTGTGTTACCCTTAGTGCAAACCTTAGTGAAACTTTGCGGTTAAGAATATTTAACCACAAAGGGATCAAAGGTTTACGCAAAGGATCACTAAGTAAATAAATAATTCAAATCAAAGATTCATCTAAAACACTATCATTTTCCTTGTCCTGACCAAATTGTTCCCGACTTTAAGACTGTAAAAATAGGTACCAGGTTTTAACATTTCCAGGCTTACTGTCACTTTATAATTATCGGG
>CAZTDW010000151.1:0-9727 GCA_964611835.1 uncultured Rikenellaceae bacterium
ATCTAAGAAAAAATGCTTTTACCACAAAGGGCACTAAGTGCACACTAAGTCACACAAAGGAAAAACATATGAATACTTAAATTACAACATTAATAAACAATAAGTTATGAATTTATTTATTTTATAAAGATTTGTTTTGCATATTCTTTTTTTCATATGCTAAATTTAAATGAATAAGTCTTAAATTTCAATAAAAATTAATTAGAGACATGACAGATAAAGTTAAATGGGGTGTGATCGGTTCCGGCGGTATTGCCAGAAGAAGAACTATCCCGGAAGGTATTGCCAAAGCCGGAAACGCAAAGCTTGTTTCGGTCTATGATATTAATCCTGAAGCGAACAAAAGTGTTGCTGATGAATTCAATGCGATCGCGGTTGACAGCGTTGATGCCCTTGTCAATTCCGGAATTGATGCGGTTTATATAGCCTCACCCGCTGACAGGCATCTCGAACATGCCATAGCCTGTGCAAAGGGTAAAAAGCATATTTTATGTGAAAAGCCCCTTGGCCTTACGGTTGAGGAGGCTGAGCGGATGGTTGGTATATGTAAGGAGGAAGGAGTCCTGCTGGGTGTCGGTCTAATGATGAGATTTGTTGCCCAGCACCAGGCCGCCCTGAAACTGATAAGGGAAGGAAGGCTTGGTAAACCTGTTTATGCACGTGCGCAGCTGTCGTGCTGGTATCCTCCCATCGAAGGTGCATGGAGACAGGATCCCGCAAAAGGAGGTGGAGGTTCCCTTATGGATATGGGCAGCCACTGCATCGACCTTCTGGAGATGTTCTTCGGGGAAATTAAAATGGTAAGCTGTTTCATCAACAATAATGTCCACTCATACAAATCAGAGGACAGCGCCGTGGTATCAATGTTTTTTGAGAACGGAGCAATGGGAACGGTCGACACATATTTCTGTATTCCCGACAACAGCAGCAAGAATATCCTGGAGCTTTACGGATCCGGTGGAAGCATCATTGCAAGGGGGACAATAGGGCAGGGGCCTTCGGGTGAGATGACTGCCTTCCTTGAGGGCGAAAACGCCGGCTATGATGCGAAGCAGGAAAGAGATACAGGTGAAGGAATCATCATTGATCCCACTCCTGTCAACACCTATCTTGCAGAAACAGAGGAATTCGGTTGTGCAATTCTTGAAAACAGAATGCCTTCAAACAATTTCGACCTTGGACTCAGGAACCAGAAGGTCCTTGAGGCATGCTATATGTCGGCAAAACTGAATAAATCCATAAATGTTTAAAGATGAAAAGGAAAGAACTGCTGGAATATATCGGGAACCTGGATCAGTTAGGCGGAACAAGGCATTATGAACTAACCGACGGAAGAGGCCGCAACCTGAGGGCAATTGATGTCAACTCAGGAAGCGGACTTCATTATACGATCCTTCCCGACCGTGGAATGGATATCTCCCTTGCCTCTTTCAGAGGTGTAAATCTTGCTTACATCAGTTGTACCGGAGAAACTCACCCGGCTTTCTACGAACCTGAGAATGCAGGATGGCTCAGGACTTTTACGGGCGGACTGCTTACAACCTGCGGACTGACATACCTTGGACCACCTGTAAGGGACAATGGTGAGGATCTTGGTTTACACGGACGCTATTCCACGCTCCCGGCAAAGCAGGTAGCAGACCTTTCACAATGGCATGACGATGAATATCATATCAAAATTAAGGGAACAGTCGAGGAAGCGGTTCTGTTCGGTAATAAGATCCGTCTCGAACGCGAGATCTCAACAGTTATGGGGCAGAACAGGATCTGCATTGCAGACAGGATAACCAATTTCGGATACACTGAGAGTCCGTGCACCATTCTTTATCATATGAATCTGGGCTATCCGCTTCTCTCTGAAGATTCGGAACTGATTATTGATCCGGAAGTAACAATTCCAAGGGATGACCATTCTGCATCAGGGATAGAAAATTACAGCCGGTTTATCAGACCTCAGGCAGGCTTCATCGAAATGGTTTATTTTCATAAACTCAGATCAGATGAAAACGGAAGGGCAACGGTTTCGCTGGTAAACAGAAAATCAGGTATTGCCCTGACCATAGAATTTACGAAGCCATCGCTTCCATGGTTTACCCAATGGAAAATGATGGGACAGGGTGAATATGTACTTGGACTTGAGCCGGGAAATGTTCCTGTCAGGAACAGAAAAGTTTTGAGGGAAGAGGGTCTTTTGCCACTTCTTCAGCCTGGAGAGTCGTTTACCAGTCAGGTTGACGTAATGGTGAAGGAAATAAAGCTGTCTTAAAAGTCATTCTGTTAATGTTCTCCACTATCCCGAAAGCTTTCGGGACTCCCAGGGGGGACTTATTGATATACTGCGACTTCAGAGAGGCTGTATCAAAAGTCCTTTGGGTACCTTAGTGCTACCCCTTAATTACCTTAGTGGTTAAACATAAATCACTGAACCACAAAGGATCACAAAGGTAAGCACGAAGGTATCAAAGGAATAAGCAGCAGTTTAAAGCACTTTTGATACTAACCTAAAGGAGGAGACGGACTGGAGAAAAGGACAGGGATCGGGTAAAGGTGAGTATGAAGACTTTTAATACAGTCTCATTTGCCAGATTATAATCCGGGATCTTTCATTTATTTATTATTGCTGATATTCCATTTTGACATGTTTAATACATAGTTCATATGAATAAATTAGCTTTATCATTTGGAGTAGTGATTTTCATGATCAACAGTTTTCATAACAATTTGAATTCCTCAGAACTGACATGGCATGCTTCCGGGAACGGAGGCATTGTAGCTGCCGGTCCAAAATCCTCGGTTGAGGCCGGTCTTGAGATGCTCAGTAATGGAGGGAATGCCGTTGATGCGGCCGTGGCAGTGATCCTGAACCTGGCGGTCTCAGATTACGGAAGCTTTTGCATCGGAGGAGAGGTGCCATTCATGTTTTACAGTGTCAATACCGGCAAGGTCAGGGTATTTAACGGTATGGGCGGAGCTCCCGGTGACCCGAAAGCGATTGAAACCTTTTATTCAGAGGGCATTCCCGAGGAAATGAGCGGAATAAAGGTGTCAACAGTCCCCAGTGCACTGAGTACAATAATGAAGGCACTGGAAGTCAATGGTACAATGTCGTTTGAACAGATCGTACGACCGACCCTTGAACTTCTGGACAAAGGAGGAGAAAGTTGGTATCATAATCTTGCCATGACTTTCAGGAAGCTGATTGATACCGAAAAGAGCACTAGAGGCACCAGGGCTGAAAAGGTAAAAGCAGCCAGGGACCGGTTCTATAAGGGCGACATAGCAGATGAGCTTGATAAATACTACGTAAGTTCAGGAGCTTACCTACGCAAGTCAGACCTTGAAGCCCATACAACACTTATCGAAGATCCGGTAACTGTCAGGTACCGGGGTTATGATATATACAAATGCAATACCTGGACACAGGGACCTGTTCTTCTTCAGTCGCTGAGGCTGCTTGAGAATTTCGATCTGAGATCTTTCGGGTTCTTTTCACCCAATTACATTCATGTTGTGGTAGAAGCAATGAAGCTGGCCTATGCCGACAGGGACAAGTATTACGGGGATCCTTCCTTCGCAAAGGTACCGTTGAAGGAGCTCTTTTCCGATCAGTACACTAAAATGCGGGTTCCCCTGATTGATATGAAAATTGCTTCGGATGAGATCCGTCCCGGAGATCCCCTCAATATGAAACCATTATGCAGTAATCCTGTTTATTCTCCCGGAGAAAAAGGCACCACAACATGTGTGGTGGTAGATAAATGGGGAAATGCGGTTGCTGCAACACCCAGCTCAAACGGTGATTATGGTATTTGCGAACCATTGGGTTTTGCTCATAATACACGGCTTACGAGTTTTAATACGCAGAAAGGCCATCCCAATTCAATAGCCCCTTTTAAGCGCCCGCGCATCACACTTACTCCGACGATAGTGCTTAAGGATGGCAAGCCGGTGATCGTGATCAGTGTTGCAGGGGGAGACATGCAGGACCAGGTAAGCCTGCAGCTTATACTCGACAACATCGATTTCGGGATGAGACCAAAGGAAGCAATGTCCTCCCCGAGGTTTTATACATACCATACGGGTAATTCATTTGATCCTTCACCCGATCCTGTGAAGAGATTGTTTAAGATAGGTGCACTTGACATTTATCCTGCCGGGGAGAAGGTTATGAAAGACCTTGAAAACAGAAAACATGTAGTTGCTATTGTACCCGGACCAATCGGGGCACCTGTAATGGTTTATATCGATCGCACATCTGGCATTTATTACGGGGCAACGGATCCGCATAAGGAAGGAGAAAGGCCTAAAGGTAAATACTGCGGGGCATTGGAGTTGAGTGAGATAGAATAGTATTAACCTTAATGGATGTTTGATCCCCCTTATATCAGTAATCAGTAATCAGTTATAGCTGTAGCACAGTCATTTAGCATCTCTTTAGTGAGTCTTGATAGCAACCGGGAGGGGGCTAAGACGAATTCGGGTAGCTGAGGATTAAAACGAATTCAGGCGGTTGTGGGTAAAATCAATTGCAACAGGTGATTATCTGTTTATAAATCCCTAAATTATTTTCTTGGATAGTTGATTTTGAGGTTTGGAAGGACTTTTGGTCCGGCCTCGTTGATTTAAAGTTATACAGGGATAACTTATCTGTTCAATTAAATGGCAACCCGGGATTGCCTTCTGATCACCGGTATTCTCATTCTATGCAGTAACATCCGGCTGTGTTCTACTGATAATTGATGAGGGACATCAAGTCCTCAGGTATAACAAATCATCCTTAACCTGACCTGCAAATGTGCCCGGTCTTGCCAGTTGAACCTTCTGCAGGAATTGCATTCTTGCAACATCATCAGGAATCCATGCTTCTGCCTCAATCCAGGTAGAGTTATCAATCCTGACGAACTTGGTGTTTTTTGAATGAGATCTTTTATTTTTCATTTCCCTTGAGTCATGGTTTCATTATTAAAAACGCCATGAAGCTTAAATATATTGCGGGATGGAACTTTTTTTAAACAAATACGTATAAAGGATAAAAACAGGCTTTTCAGTCGTATTTAAATTAAAAATTGAAAAGGAGATTTTTAACTGAAAAAACACTGAAAAATGAAAAGGTCGATAATCATAATACTTACAATGCTTTTTCTGGTCGGGGCATTTTCAGGTTGCTCTTCAAGCCGAAGATACCAGAGTGATCTGAGGGGACTTATGCTGCAGGACAACCTTCAGATGAAAAGGAACAGGGCTTACTATTCCAAACACAGTATTAAAGTGAGAAAGGATGCTTTCAAACATCACAGAAGAAGCAACAGAAGTATAGGATCATAGTTTCTATACAACGTTTTAAGCAGTTTAAATAACCTGTCCGGTTTTATCGGGGATATCCAATAAGTTCCTGGATTCATTTGAACCAGCATATCTGACCTCAGTGGACCTTTGCGAATCTTCGTGGAACTCTGTGAAACAAAAAAATTATCTTTTTAAGCTCCTGATGCTTTTCCCCTGGCAGGGGACTATAAATGATCAGAATTAAGCCTTAGTTCTTTTCGCAGCTCCAGTTCTGGCCATCAGTACCTTCCAGTTCCTCAATGTATGTATCCACCGATACCTCAGGTCCGCAAAAATCCTCAGGAGTATACCCGCTGGTTATCTCCGTACAATGCGCACAGGAATTCACCTTCTGGCAGGAGCCTGCAGCAAATCCGATTAATAAAACAGATAAGATTAATAAAACTTTTACTTTCATCTTGAAAAGACCTGAAATTCTCATATACTGATTTAATTCCCCCATCACTTATTTTTTTTGCTGATTCTGAAATCGCATCTTCGAGTACTCTAACGTTGAATCTTCCTGAAAGTTGCAAGCAATACTGATTTTAAGACTATTTTTAAAAGTTGAACGGATTTCTATTGCAATCTGATCTGGAAAATTAAAAACAAACAATATGAAAACCACCATAAGATTCTTAATGATGACTTTATTGATGTTCATAAGCCTGAATCCTTCTTTATGCCAGGAAAAGAGCATGGAAAGCATGAATGAATATTTATTTAAAAGCGGAACCAGCGGATACAATACATTCAGGATACCAGCAATAATTACCACCCTAAAAGGCACTCTTCTTGCTTTTGCCGAGGGAAGAAAGAACAGCTCGTCTGATACCGGTGATATAGACCTTGTCATGAAACGTTCGGACGATAATGGCAAAACCTGGAGTGACCTTATCGTCATCTGGGATGATAATGATAATGTCTGCGGAAATCCGGCGCCTGTTCAGGATATCGTTACGGGCAGAATATTCCTTCTGACAACATGGAACCTAGGATCCGATCATGAACCTGACATCATTAAGGGCAGGAGCAGGGATACGCGGCGGATATTTTTGCTGGTTTCTTCTGATGACGGGAGGACATGGTCCGAACCTGACGAGATCACCGCATCGGTAAAACAGAGCAAATGGACATGGTATGCAACCGGTCCGTGCCACGGAATCCAGATCAGGAAGGGTGAATACAGGAACAGGCTTGTCATTCCCTGTGACCATATAGAATCGGTTACTGAAAGATATTATTCACACATAATCTATTCCGATGATAATGGTTCGACCTGGCATTTGGGAGGCACAACGCCGCAGGACCAGGTCAATGAGTGCTCTGTAGCTGAACTGACGGATGGCAGATTAATGCTCAATATGAGGAATTATGATCGAACACAAAAGGCGAGAAAGGTATCATTTAGCGGTGACGGTGGTATTACCTGGAGCGATCTTTATTCTGATCCGGTGCTTGTTGAACCTATTTGTCAGGGTTCGCTTCTGGCTTACCATAAAAGGAAGATATTGTTGTTTTCCAATCCGGCTGATGAAAATGCAAGGCAAAGGATGACCTTGCGAATAAGCATGGATCAGGGAAAAACATGGAAATATTCAAAAGTGCTTCATTACGGGCCTTCGGCTTATTCAGACATAACAATCCTGAAGTCGGGGAGGGTAGGATGTCTTTATGAAATGGGGAATAGTTCTCCTTATGAAGGGATTGTGTTCAGGAGTTTTAATATGAAGGATATAATACCAAACTAATAAATTAGTTAATATACAATTAGTTATTGGCTGCATCCTCTATATTGGGGGGAATTAGGATTCCATTCGGTCCGGAAGGGTATCGTTCTTCAGCTAATTGATGATACTGCCATTTTCCATAACAAACACCCTGTCTGCAATCCCATCTGGAACTATACCATGAGTTGCCAGGACTACCGTAACATTTTGTTATTTCTGTAGATTTTTCAGATAACCGAGGATTTCCCCTGCAGTAATATCGTCAACTGAAGCCGTCGGTTCATCAGCCAGAATTACTGACGGCTGCCGTATAAGCGTCCTGATGATAGCCACCTTTTGCAAAAACAGAACCATCTGCAATGCCGCTTGTACATAAATTGTCATCGGTGGGAATATAAACAATGAAATGGGTGCCTGTGCTCTGCAATACCCCGTATGAATCATTTTTGTTTGCGTCTGCGACGGAAAGTATCAGCAGGATAAACACGGTTGCCACGGCGTAACCTGTCACACTGAATATAGTTCTCAATTTATGCCTTTGGAGTTCTTTGAATACATACTCATCACGAATGTATTTTTGGCTGTTTATCATCCAGAGGCAAAATAGCAGAAAAAATCCGAAACAGGGCAAATCATTATTCAAATTCGTTTTGGTTATCCGACTAAACTTAGTTACTGGTTAAGACCAGGCTCCAGGCGCCTGGCACCAGGCACCAGGCACCAGGCAACAGGCACCAGGCACCCGGCAACAGGCAACAGGCAACAGACTCCAGGCACCAGGCACCAGGCAACAGACTCCAGGCTCCATGCACCATGCACCAAGCTACCCAGCTCCCAGACTACCGACTACCCGGCACCCGGCACCCAGAACTATTTGGATGAATACCTGTCATCACCAATAATTATCTATCTTTGCGGTTTTCAGAAAAATGCATCTGACTGAGAGGCTGACATACCGGAGGATCCTTCTATTCTGGGGGCCGCTTGCACTTACCTGGCTCATGATGGCCTTTGAACAACCTTTCCTCATCGCTTTTATTGCCCGTCTGAGTGACGCAAAATACAACCTTGCCGCCTTCGGGATAGCAGGATCTTTTGCAATGATAATTGAGTCTCCGATAATAATGCTGATGAGCGCTTCCACAGCACTTGTCGCCGGCCGGAATTCCTACAGGAAACTTAAAAAATTCACTGACATCCTTAATGTAATCATTACCGGAGTGCAACTTATCATTCTTATCCCGCCGGTATTCAACTACATTGTTATACGTTTGATGGAGGTTCCTGAAGATGTCGCAAAACTTGCCCATATTGCCCTGTTAATCTTTCTTCCCTGGGCTGCATCCATCGGTTACAGGCGGTTTTACCAGGGAATACTTATAAGGAACAACCTTACACGGCGCGTGACATACGGAACCCTTGTCCGTCTGTCGGTAATTGTGGTGGTGGGATTGCTGCTCTATTTTGCAGGAGTCAGAGGGGCATATCTGGGTGCAGGAGCAATGTCAATTGCCGTCTTATGTGAAGCAATAGCAACCAGGATAATGGTTTCTAAAACCCTGAAAGAGATTCTTCAGAGGGAAGATACTGAAAATGGCGACCTTCGCTTAAGAGGGATTGCCAGGTTCTATTTTCCGCTTGCGCTTACTTCAATATTATCTCTCGGTGTGCATCCGTTTGTAACATTCTTCCTCGGCCGGAGCCATATGGCAGTTGAATCGCTTGCAGTTCTTCCTGTAGTTAATTCACTTGTATTTATTTTCCGAAGCCTGGGATTATCATACCAGGAGGTGACTATCGCCCTCATTGGGAAGGAAAAACAGAATTACAATATACTGAAGAATTTTGCCGTGTACCTGGGAATAATGGTAACAGTGCTGATTTCGGTTCTTGCTTTTACTCCCCTTGCTCATCTGTGGTTTAGAGACGTTTCCGGACTGACTGAGGAGCTTGCAGACCTGTCATATCTTCCACTCAAGATAATGATACTTTTACCGGCCCTGACGGTCCTTCTGAACTTCCAGAGGTCCAACCTCATTATTAACGGCACTACCGGTCCTATTTCAATGGCAACAGCTATAGAGCTTTCCGGAATAATTGTGGTATTGCTCACGTGTGTGGTATTCCTTAACCTGACCGGCGTTGTCGCTGCATCTCTTGCTTATATGGTTGGAAGAGGAATGTCGAATATCTACCTGGTGCCAAAACAGGCGGCTGCCGTGAGAGGCTGGCATATTAAATCGTAAAAACCTTATGCTTATTAATTACAGAAAGGTATCCGTAAATTCTCGTTTCTAGGTGACAACCAGGCATTCTTGATCATAATGCCCGCTTAAAGACACATTACTCCTGACTTGTGACGCTCGGTAAAATTAGTGGGTTTTATTTTTTAACACATTGAAAATGAATGATAAAAAAATCAGAAAATTGATTTTTACCGCACTAACGCCTGTTTTTGTCCTATGCTCAGGATCAGAAAGGTTCAGACATAGACAAGTTGATTCCTTAACTCTTTGCCTGTGATTAACTTAACCCTTCCCCTGCCCCTTCCCTTTAGCAAAAAAGGGAAGGGGGGCATCCTGCATATCATCAGCTTTTTGTTTTTAAATGAACCGCGCCATCCACCTCAATGACGAAAGACAATTCATGTGAGTAAAAATCAGCAATAAAGA
>CAZTDW010000152.1:0-9685 GCA_964611835.1 uncultured Rikenellaceae bacterium
TCAACAAGATTAAACACGAAGTCGGGCTTTTCACCGGCAAGCTGTTCAATCTCAACCATGAAATTACCGGTGATGCCTTTCCTGTATGTGTCAATATCCAGGTTTTTAAGATTTTCGTCAATGTAATTGACCTGGGTCAGTACATCCAGCTCATCGGGAAGGGCTTTTTCTCCAGGTTGATTAAACAATATGCAGCATAGTTTCTTTTTCACACGAAAATTACTTTAAATATTACTGGAATTTGGTGTTCCGTTTGGCACCTTCATTTCTTCAATTTTATTTCTGGTTAAGATTTTCCATGAAGGTTTCACATGTGAATATTATATCTCGTTAAGGCCGAATGTATTATCATCTCAATCAGGGATTGAAAATTTATACCATACATTTTTGCCAGCATGGGCAGGTCGGAATGAATGGGATGAAGCCCTGCAAGAGGATTCACTTCAATAAAGCACATTTTCCCGTTGCGGTCAGCCTTAACATCAACCCTTCCTCCATCCAGTCCCCCGAGGGCTTTCCATACGTTGAGTGCAACTGTTTTGCATTCTTCTTCAAACTCTGCGGCCAGAGGGGCATATTTGCAAAAGACCTGATAATTTTCCTTGAATTCAACTGAATACGGAAGATTATCCTTGCACTCGATCTCCATTCCGCCGATTACAACAGCTGTATCGCCTGAACCGATCACACCTATCGTGAATTCCCTTCCGGGAAGATACTCCTCGACAAGCGCCGGCTGGTTAAATCTCGTCAACAGGTAACCGGCCCTTTCCTTTAGCTCTTCAGGTGTTCTTACAAGGCTCTTTTCAGTTATACCTTTTCCTGTTCCTTCAGACACAGGCTTAATGAACAGGGGATATTGCAGGCTGCATTTATCAGCATCTTCATGAGACAAGATGAGCACTCCCGGACTCACCGGAACTCCGGCAGCAGAAACAATTAGGCGTGTAAGGTACTTATTGAGTGAGATCCCAAGAATAACAGGACCGCTGAAAACGTACGGGATTTTATATTGATCAAGTACAGCAGGAACGACCGATTCACGGCCGTCGCCATAAAGACCTTCCGCAATATTGAATACAAGATCCCATCTTTTGCCTGCAGCAAGTGCATCAATAAGCTGAAAACAATTGCCTATCTGTTCCGTCTCAAAGTTCATATTCCTCAATGCATCGTCAATGGCATCGATGGTTTCCTGCTTGTCAAATTCGGCAGTATCCTCCAAAGAATAACCACGGTCAAGATACCATGACCGAAGGTCAAACGTTAGTCCGACTCGCATCTATTAGTCTCTATTTTTCAGGATATTCACACAATTCACCCTTGTAATTACGCAGCACGATATGGTCTTCATTGTGCTCAACCACATAGTCGGGCAGGAGAGGGACCTTGCCTCCTCCGCCGGGAGCATCAATGACAAATGTCGGAATTGCATATCCGCTGGTATAACCTCTCAGACCTTTTATAATTTCAAGACCCTTCTTTACTGTTGTCCTGAAATGGCCGGAACCCGGTATTAAATCGCATTGATAAAGATAATATGGTCTTACCCTGATTTTCAAAAGTTTATGCATCAGCTCCTTCATCACTGGAACATTGTCGTTGATCCCTTTGAGCAGAACGGTCTGGCTTCCAAGAGGAAATCCGTTGTCAGCCAGCGTCTTGCACGCTGTTGCACACTCTTCGGTAATCTCATCAGGGTGTGAAAAATGCAGGCTTATGAAAAGCGGATGATACTTTTTCAGCACATTTATCAATCCGTCTGTTATTCGCTGAGGCAATACGACCGGAACCCTTGTTCCGATACGGATTATCTCGACATGTTCAATCTTCCTTATATTATACAGTATGTAATCAAGTGTCTCATCGGTCAGGGTAAGCGGATCGCCTCCGCTTATAAGAACATCTCTCACTTCCCTGTGTTCTGCAATGTATGAGAACGCTTTTTCGAAATCCTGGCGTCCAAGCTTATCCAGCCTTCCGACCGAATGTGACCTTGTGCAGTACCTGCAATAGTTTGAACAGACCTGTGTGACAGTGAAAAGCACCCTGTCGGGATATCTGTGCACAATGCCTTTTACAGGCGAAAACGCCTTCTCATGCAGCGGATCAGACTGTTCAGTTTTTGTTTCAAAAAGCTCCTCAACTACCGGAACAACATTCCGCCTCAGCGGATGTGCAGGCTTTGAACGGTATATCAGAGATGCAAAATAGGGAGTGATCCGAAGGGGAAGACGGCCTTTCAGATTATTAATTGCCAGAATCTCCTTCTGGGATAATTTCATGATTTTCCTGAGATCTTCCAAGCTCGTAAAAGCATTGCGAAGCTGCCATTTCCAATCATTCCACGACTCTGAAGTTGTTAGGGGGAAGTAGCGGTTCATGAATTCCGAACTCCGGTTGCTAACTAACTGATTTGGGATTTCGTTTTGCGAAAAAATCATGGTTTTCGCACCAGGCTCTTCATCAGAAGAGCAACCCACGAGGCGGCCCTCACCGTGGAGGGCAACAACCTCATTATTGTTAGCGTTCATATACGTCGATGAAAACTTTCACCTTCTTCTTTTAATTTTCTTGTTTGTTTGGTTATTAGTTAAAAATAAATTGGGACGAAAATATATAATCTATAAATACATTGTTCTTCCTGCTATTTATAAATATTAACATGAATTTTATTTTATCAACACAAATGCCTGTTTTTCAATTCCATCATATCTGTCAATTAACTCTTTATCAATATTTTAAAAAAAAATACCGGATAATCTGACCAACCTGAAAATAATCCATCCTGCGGGATCATTATACCCGTGGTTAATCATTTTCCTGCCAATACTTTCAGCCTCTCAAAGATCCTTTTGTTTTTTTGGAATTGCACATTGCAACAATTATGCCAAAAGTTTTGCCTGAATTCCGTCTGCAGGGTAACAAATTTCAAATACTTTTGTTCCTCAAAAAATATGCATTATAACGTACCCCTGTATAATTAATTATCCGGAAGCGAAAAAAATTGAAGTTCGCATACAGAAATATTGCTTTAAATCTCAGGAATCTCACAAGAAATATATCCGAGGCGATATCGGGAACTGAACAGGATTTCACACAGGTAAGGTTAAGCAAGGCCATTCTTTTCCTTTCTATTCCTGCGGTTCTGGAAATGATCATGGAGTCGGTATTTGTAGTTGTCGATATTTTCTTCGTCTCGAAACTGGGAGCAGATGCAGTGGCTACTGTCGGACTGACAGAATCGCTAATTACCATTGTTTATGCGATTTCGCTGGGGCTCGCAACAGCCACCACATCAATGGTATCCAGAAGAATAGGGGAGAAGCGTAACGACAAGGCTTCGGAAACCGCCTTTCAGGCTATTCTGGCAGGCTTTGCAGTATCATTGGTCATTGCCGTTCCCGGGGCGCTTTTTTCCGGTAAGCTACTTGATCTCATGGGGGCCTCTGATGAGATCACACGGAACATGTCGGGTTATGCCCGGATAATGCTGGGAGGGAATGTTGTAATAATGCTGCTTTTCATTATTAACGCGATCTTCAGGAGTGCGGGAGATGCGGCTGTGGCAATGAGAGTCCTGTGGATAGGGAATATAATAAACATAATCCTTGAT
This sequence comes from uncultured Rikenellaceae bacterium, assembly GCA_964611835.1. Lineage (GTDB taxonomy): Bacteria > Bacteroidota > Bacteroidia > Bacteroidales > VadinHA17 > LD21. The sequence goes on from CAZTDW010000152.1 coordinate 3,617, forward strand.
CCATGCTTCATATTTGGAATCGGTCCTTTTCCTGAGATGGGAGTAAAGGGAGCCGCTGTGGCAACAACCACAGGAAGGGGACTGGCTGTTCTCTATCAGTTCTGGCTCCTTTTCTATGGAAAAAAACGGATCCGGCTGGAATGGAAAAAACTAAACCTTAATCTGAAGATAATAGCCAGGCTGATGAAGATTTCCCTGGGAAGCATAGGTCAGAACCTCATAGGCACATCAAGCTGGATTGCACTCGTAAGGATCATATCCGTCTTTGGAAGCGAAGTAGTTGCCGGATATACGATTGCAATCAGAATAGTAAGCTTTTCACTTCTGCCCTCGTGGGGAATAAGCAATGCAGCTTCGACCCTGGTAGGACAAAATCTCGGGGCAAAAAAGCCTGAGCGGGCCGAACGCGCTGTAATGGTAACAGGGTATATCAATATGATATTGCTTGGTCTCATCGGGCTTATATTTGTGATATTCCCGGCTCCCTTCATCGGATTCTTTATCAAAGAGACCAATCTTCTTAATGCAGGCATCGAATGCCTGAGAATTGTAAGCATCGGTTTTGTGGCCTATGGTTTCGGTATGGTTATGGTAAACTCGTTCAATGGGGCGGGCGACACAACTACTCCATTGAAAATAAACATCTTTGCTTTCTGGATGATCGAGATTCCCCTCGCCTGGTTCCTGGCAATCAAATCGGGAATGGATCAGCGCGGAGTTTATACCGCAATAGTAATAGCTGAATCACTGATGACAATCACCGCATGGTTAGTCTTCAGGAGAGGCAGATGGAAACTCAGGGAGGTTTAGCTAGCCTTCAGTGATATTGCCGGGAAGCTTTCTGTCCTTCTTAATATAGCCCCTTTTCCTTTTTGCATTTAGCCGCTTTTCAACTGATCCCCTGGTAGGTCCGGTAGGTACCCGTTCAGGATCCTCAGAAAGCGCTTCCGAAAGCAAAAGGAACAATTTTGATATTGCACGTTCCCTGTTTCGAAGCTGATTCCTCTCAGACTGGGATCTGATAATAAGTATACCTGATGAGCTTATCCGGTTTTTCAGCCCGACATGTATCAGATCCTTTTCCGCTTCTGTCAGGTTTGTCGAATCATTGATGTTGAATCTTATTTCGACCTTTGTATTAACCTTGTTTACATTCTGGCCTCCCGGTCCGCTGCTCCTTGAAGTAACAATAACCAGCTCATTTTCAGGTATCCGTTTTCTTAGCTCTTCGGGTGTCACTTTTAGTCTGCGATTTCAAAAATATAACTGCCCGATCCGGTCTTAATTCTTACAACGGAATCCACAAGCGTCACATCTGCGAAGATCTTGTTTTCACCCAAAGGCCTGCCGCTTTCCGTTATTTTGTCAATTGAAGATGAAGGCAAATTGATTGTTGCGGTGGAATTTGCCGGTATCACTATTTTATAAGTGATTTTACCGTTCTTTCTTTCCCAGCCTGATGTAATGGATCCATACCGGCTTTCGAACGAAGCCCGGGAATAATCAAGCTTGTCAGTGGTATGAGGCTGGATCAGCAGATGCCTGTATCCCGGCGAGAGGGTTTCTATCCCTGCCGAAACCCTGTACATCCAGTCGCCGATGGCTCCGTATGCATAATGGTTGAATGAATTCATCCCTGCGTCCTGAAAAGTGCTGTCGGGTTTCTGGCCATCCCATCTTTCCCAAATGGTAGTGGCTCCCATTTTTACGGGATAAAGCCAGGAAGGGTATTTTTCCTGCAGCAGGAGATCATATGCAACATCGGTATAACCATTATCTGTAAGCACATGGCACAGATAGATCGTGCCCAGAAATCCGGTTGACAGGTGATTTCCCCTGTTTTTGATGTCATTTACAAGGAATCCTGCCGCTTTCGGCCTTATATCATCAGGAAGCAGGCCAAACATCAACGGCAACACATAAGAAGTCTGTGAGTTGGTTCCTATCCTTCCCGCCGGCGTAACATATTCATGATTGAACACTTTTTTTATCTTTTCAAATATATCGGTGTAGAACCTTTCATCATCGGTTTTTCCAAGCACCTTTGCAGCTTTGGCGAGGAGGCTTGCAGAATATGCGTAGTAGGCTGTGGCAATAAAGTCATGTTCAGTATGTCCGTCGGGTTCAGGATGATTGTTTACCGGCGGATGGTAAAACAGCCAGTCGCCATAAATGCTTCCATCCTTCCATATCATTGCATCACCCGCCTTATTTCTTATATAATCCACCCATGCTTTCATGCCCGGATACTGATTTTCAAGAAGCTGTCTGTCACCGTAAACCAGGTACATTGTCCATGGAGCTATAACTGCCACATCACCCCAGCCGGCCGAAGCTGAAGCCGTTGGGGATCCCTGCCTGTTAAGAACATCCGGAACAACTACCGGAATTTCTCCGCCAGGCCTCTGATCGGCTGAGACATCTTTCATCCATTTTGTAAAGAAAGCTGCAACATCATAGTTGAAAGCAGCTGTACGGCAGAATGCCTGGGCATCGCCGGTCCAACCCAGCCGCTCATCACGCTGCGGACAATCAGTGGGCACATCAACAAAATTGCCTTTCTGCCCCCACCTGATATTATGCTGCAACTGGTTCAGGAGAGGATTTGAACTCTCATAACTGCCTGTAGAAGCCATATCAGAGTGGATCACCACCCCCGTCAGGTTTTCCGGAAGAAGCTCACCAGGAAATCCGGTCACTTCAACATATCTGAATCCCATAAAGGTAAAACGGGGTTCATATATCTCTTCTCCATCGCCTGAGAGTATATAGGTCAGCTGAGTCTTGGCCTTCCTGTAGTTTTCAGTGTAGAACTCACCATACTTGTCAAGCACTTCGGCATGCCTCAGGATAACCGTTGTACCCCTGGGCCCCTTGACCCTGAGACGTATCCAACCAACCATATTCTGCCCCATGTCGGCAACCAGGTTCCCCTTTGGAGTCCGGAAAATCCGGACAGGTTTTATTTCTTCTATTTTGCGAATATCAGCTCCTTCCGAGGCTATAATATTGTTCATGGAATAGTTGCCTGATTTTACCGCTGTCCATCTGCTATCGTCATAACCCGGTATGTTCCATCCTGTCAGCCTCCTGGTAGCATCGTACGTTTCGCCGTCATAGATGTCATTCATCACAATTGCACCTCCTTTATAGCCTTTCCATGATTCATCCGTAACAATCACTGACTCGGTGCCGTCAGAGTATCTGATATGCATCTGCATAAGCAGTCCGAGCCGTTTTCCGTAAATGGCCCAGTTATCTCCCCATGCAAGGGTACCCCTGTACCAGCCATCACCAAGAACTGCGCCTATTACATTTTTGCCTGTCGAAAGCATTGAAGTTACATCATAAACCTGGTATTGAAGACGTTTCCCATAGGATGTCCATCCCGGAGTAAAAACCTGATCTCCGGCTTTTTTCCCGTTCAGATGAAGCTCATAAAATCCATGGGATGTAACATATATCCTTGCCGATCTTACGGACTTACTGACAGAAAACTCTTTGCGAAGATGGGTCGATGGAGAATATCTGACAGTATCTGATTCGAGTTCAATCCATTTTGCTTTCCATCCGGCCGGAGAAAGCAATCCGGTCTCCCAGTATCCTGCTTCACTCCACTTCGATTCCCTGCCCTTGTTGTCCCATACCTTTACCTGCCAGTAATATCTTTGTCCCGGCTTTAGCTCAGCTCCCCCATAGGGTATAAGCACAGATTCGTCAGAACTGACTTTTCCCGTCTGCCATGCCATACCTGATCCTGCAAATCTCTGATCAGTTGCCACACGGATGGCGTATGCTGTCTGCAAAACATTATATCCGGCACTTCTTATCTTCCATGACAGCCTCGGATTCAGCACATCAACACCAAGGGGATTCTTTTTATGCTCACAGGAAAGGTCATAAACAGCAAGATCTTTCTGTGAAAAAGCCGTCGATGAAAAAAGTACCGTTAACAAAAGCGATAAAAGTGATTTCATGATATTCTGATTAAGTTATTATTTTCGAGATTTGAAATTTATCTATTTTTTTCAGATTTCTGAAAAGTAAAATAATTAAATTTATGCTTTTTAATTAAACAGGCCAGAATCAAAAGCATATAAATGAATCCAGTTGCAGGAATACTTCTGATAGCACTGGGGAGCATAGGAGCAGCCAGTTTCTATGTCCCCTTCAAGAAAGTAAAGGAATGGGCATGGGAATCCTACTGGCTCGCTCAGGGTGTTGCCGCATGGCTGATAGCTCCATGGCTTTTTGCCCTCATATTCATCCCCCGGGGAGAATTGATCCCTATTCTCAATGAGGCCCCCTCCACGGCAAAGTTAATGGCTGTCGTATTCGGCGTTCTCTGGGGCTTTGGAGGACTGACCTTCGGGCTTAGCATGCGTTATCTCGGAGTAGCTCTCGGGCAGAGCATCGCACTGGGATTATGTGCTGCATTCGGAACACTTATACCCGCTGTGGTGGCCGGACAGAACCTGTTTTCTTCGCGTGCCGGAATCCTTACCCTGATCGGTGTTGCCATTACTGTGGCAGGTATAGCGATCATAGGATATGCAGGCGCCCTTAAAAGCCGGGAAATGAGCGAGGAAGACAAAAGAGCCGCCGTCAAGGAATTCGCACTTAAGAAAGGGATCCTTATTGCCATTTTTGCAGGAGTAATGAGCGCCTGCTTCAATTTCGGATTTGAGGCTGGAAAACCTATTGAGACAATTGCCCTGGCTCATGGCACGAATCCGCTGTTCCAGAAAAACCCGACGTTGATCTTCATTCTTTTCGGCGGATTTATTACCAACCTCGTTTATTGCGGATATCTCAATTACAGAAATAAGACATATAAGGATTATTTATATTCCCCGGGCAATGTACTCCTGAACAATATCCTGTTTACCGCCCTGGCAGGATTCCTTTGGTTCCTTCAGTTCCATTTTTTTGGAATGGGTGCCAGCAAGTTACCCCAGGGTATGAGTGTTTTCGGCTGGAGCATCCTTATGGCCCTTAACATTGCGATAAGCAATATATGGGGAATCATTCTCAGAGAATGGAAAGGATCGGGACCAAAAACCATCGCAATACTCCTTATCGGCATCACAGTGCTGATACTTTCAACATTTGTTGTTAAACTGGGTTAAACGAAGAGTGATGAAAAGATTTGGCTTTAAAATGAAACTATATCCCGGCTTCAGGGAAGAATACAAAAAGAGGCATGATGAAATATGGCCTGAGCTGAAAGAAATGCTTAAAAGGGAAGGAATTGGCAATTACTCCATTTTTCTCGACGAGGAGACAAATACATTATTTGCTTATCAGGAACAATCAGGTGACAGTTCATCCCAGGATCTCGGGAGCACTGAAATAGTGAAGAAATGGTGGAAATATATGGCCGACATCATGGAAACCAATCCCGACAATTCACCGGTCACCATACCCCTTGAACAGGTTTTTTTCCTGGAATAAAGAGATTGAAAGCATATATCAGAAATAATAAACTTTAAATAACATAATATGAAAAAAGATCTGATAAAAAAATCATATAAACTTGCAAAAGAGCAATATGCCGGACTTGGGGTAGATACCGACAAGGTTCTGTCGGAGATGGACAAACTGGTCATCAGCCTTCACTGCTGGCAGACTGATGATGTAGGCGGTTTCGAGAGGGAGGGTGCCGAACTTGGTGGCGGAGGAATCCAGGCAACAGGAAACTACCCGGGTAAAGCAAAGACCATCAAGCAGATGAGAGATGACCTCGATAAGGTCATGTCACTTCTCCCCGGAAAACAACGGCTTAACCTGCATGCCATCTACGGTGAATTTGAAGGTAAGCAGGTTGACAGAGACCAGATAGAAATAAAGCATTTCCAGGGATGGATCGACTGGGCTAAAAAAAGAAGCATGGGTATGGATTTTAACTGCACATGTTTTTCGCATCCTCTGTCCGATGATGGTTTTACACTATCGAGCAAGAATCCGAAAATAAGGAAATTCTGGATCGAGCATACAAAGAGATGCAGGGCAATAGCCGCTGAGATGGGCAAGCAGCTCGGAACTCCGTCAGTACACAACATCTGGATA
>CAZTDW010000153.1:0-9538 GCA_964611835.1 uncultured Rikenellaceae bacterium
AACAAGCCTGATAGCCTCAACCGCCTCCTTCACATCGTGAACCCTTAGAATATCAGCTCCGTTCAGAAGGGCCGAGGTGTTAAGGACCGTAGTCCCGTTAAGCGCTTCCTCGGAAGAAATGTCAAGGGTTTTGCATATCATCGATTTCCTTGACAATCCCACGAGAACCGGCAGTCCGGTGATGGCGAAGTCTCCCAGCCTGCGCAGGATCTCGTAATTATGACTTATCGTTTTACCGAAGCCGAAGCCTGGATCGACGATAATGTCGCGGATCCCTGCGGATTTGACTTTGTATATTTTCTCACCGAACCACTTCAGGATGTCTGCAACAACGTCGTCGTATTCGGGATTGACCTGCATGGTCCGGGGATTTCCCTTCATATGCATTATTATATAAGGTACGTTCAGGCTTTCGATCACACTGAACATTTTTGGGTCGGCCTCACCTCCCGTTATATCGTTTATTATTCCTGCTCCGCATTCAAAAACTGCCTCCCTTGCAACATCCGACCTGAAGGTATCGACAGAGATTATGGCATCGGGCATCTCGCGGTTGATGATCTTCACAGCGTTGAGCACCCTCTTTTTCTCCTCCTCCACAGTGATATCTTCGGCACCCGGGCGTGATGAATATCCTCCCACATCGAGTATATCGGCACCCTCGATCACCATGTCGAAGGCGGCCTTTACAATCTCATTGTCGGTCATGAACCGGCTTCCTCCATAGAATGAGTCGGGGGTTACATTGATGATTCCCATCACTTTGGGAACGGATATGTCGAGAAGGTTTCCGCGGACGTTGATGAATTTTGGTTTTTCAGGCAAGGCTTTTCATTTTTTTACGAATTTAATGATTTTTATAAATGTGTGGTAATTCAGACAGTAGGAACTCATTGCCCGGCATTCATGAACTCATTCCCCCGGCCCCTTTCTCTATTTCATAAAGAAGGAGGTTATAATAAAAGTCCTTTGGGTACCTTTGTGCTGCCCTTTGGGCGCCTTTGTGGTTATTTATAAATCACTTAACCACAAAGTGGCACAAAGGTTGGCACAAAGTGGCACAAAGGTCAGCACAAAGGACACCAAGAAGCAGGTCTGCAGGGTTAGGGGTGAGTTCATGAATTTATTAACCACATTTAACGGCCATACACTTTCATCTTTGGGTTGGCGTTATTACTTTTGTGCAACATGCAAAAAAGGGGATATGAAGCTTTTTGTTATTGAGGGTGTTGACGGATCGGGGAAATCGACACAGCTTAACCTGCTGAGGGAGTTTTTCACACGGGAAGGCTATGACTCCGAATACCTTCACTTTCCCAGAACGGAAACGCCATATTTCGGGGAGCTTATAGCCCGCTTCCTGCGCGGTGAATTCGGATCACTTGAGCAGGTCGACCCGTACCTTGTCGCCATGCTTTATGCAGGCGACCGTATGGATGCATCAAGGGAGATAAATGCCTGGCTCGAAGCAGGCAAGATAGTGTTCCTCGACAGGTACACCTGGTCAAACATCGCCTACCAGTGCGCAAAGCTCGATGACGAAAAAGAGCAGGACAAGCTTATGCAATGGATACTGAAGCTGGAATTCAGCCATTTTGCAATTCCCCGTCCGGGACTTAATATTTTCCTCGACGTGCCCGGCTCATTTACAGAACAAAAGTTATCGGCGGGCAGGCATGGTGACGGGAGAAGCTATCTCAACGGCAGCAGCGACATCCATGAGGGAAGCCTGCGGTTCCAGAAAAAGGTACGGGACATCTACCTCAGGGTTGCTCAGCATGACGAAACGACGGCAGTTATTAACTGCACCGGAAGGGACGGTAATATGCTTCCTCCGGAAACCATCTCGGGCATGATACTCAAATTAATAAAAGACAGAAAACTGATCTGACATGAAGTTACTATTAAAATTAAGCAGGATAATTATCGGAATCACATTTATGTTCTCGGGGTTAGTCAAGGCGATCGATCCACTGGGTTCGGCTTATAAGTTCCATGACTATTTCCAGGCATTCGGCCTTGAGTTCCTCTACCCTGTCACCCTGCCTCTTTCAATACTTCTCAGCACCGCTGAATTCATTTCCGGCTTTGCAGTCCTGTCGGGCTACAGGCAAAAAGCCGGCATCATAGTAGTGATGATCATGATGATCATCTTCACCCCGCTTACCCTGGTTCTTGCGCTCACGAATCCCGTCTCCGACTGCGGCTGCTTCGGCGACGCAATACATCTTACCAACTGGCAGACGTTCTATAAGAATATCTTTCTGATGATATTCGCCATCATACTTTTTATCGGAATAAAACAAGTGAAAAATGTTTTTACTCCTCTGAAGGAATGGACACTTGTGGGCATCATGACAACCGTTGTAGTGATATTTGCACTTCTTAACCTGAGGTATCTTCCGTTGATAGATTTCCTGCCATACAAGCCAGGGGTTAATATAGCGGAAAGCATGCAGATCCCTGAAGGGATGCCTGCCGACCAGTATGAGACAACATTCATCTATGAAAAGGACGGAGTAACGAAGGAATTCAGCCTCGACAATTATCCTGCCGATGACACGACCTGGGTATTTGTCGACCAGAAGTCGGTGCTGGTCAAAAAAGGATATCAGCCGCCGATACACGATTTCAGCCTTACAACCCGGGAAGGGACCGACCTGACCGATCAGATCCTTTCAAAGGAAGGGTATACTCTTCTTTTCATTTCCACAAAACTTGAGGAAGCTGACCCGGCGAGGCTCGAAAAGGGCTTCAGCCTTGGATCCTGGTGTGCTGCGAACGGGATAGATTTCTATGTAGTGACCGCATCGGGTGGGGATGTGCTGATGAATTACAATAACGGACTGACATTCTGCACAGCCGATGAAATAACACTTAAGACCATTGTGCGGTCCAATCCGGGGTATCTGCTGATCAAAGACGGGAATATAGCCGGGAAATGGTCGTGGGCAACGGTGCCCGGGCAGGAGGAATTTACTGCAGATGCGAGTGTTGAACATTACAGGGATCTGGATATTAAAACATACAGGATTGCCGTTATTATTACCGTATTGACGGTGATTGTTTTAATGCAGATAAAGGGGATATGGAAACAGAATGGAAATAGATGGTAATAGATGGAAATAGATAGAAATAGATAGAAATAGATAGAAATAGATAGAAATAGATAGAAATAGATGGAAATAAATAGAAATAAATAAAAATAAATAGATATAGATAGAAATACAGGAATGCAGAGAGACACAGAAGCAAAGAGCTAAGGGAGTCATACTCCGTGAAACTCCGATTAAACTCTGTGAAACTCCGTGGTAAACAAAAATATCTTGTTTAAAGAACCTGAGCTTTTTCAGGTGGAGTCGTTGCGATAAAAAAATTACCAAAACCCAAAATAAAGATCTATGAGAAAGAAAATTGTTGCCGGTAACTGGAAAATGAACATGGAACTGGCTGAAGGACTTAATTTTGCAAAAGAAATTGATGCATATTTCAGGGAAAAATCACCTGCTGCCGGGGTTATCCTGTGCACTCCATTCATTCATCTGGCAGGCACGGCAGAGATACTTAAAGGCGGAAAGGTTGCCTGCGGAGCGCAGAACTGCTCCTCGGAACCATCCGGCGCTTATACCGGAGAGGTTTCGCCGGCGATGATCAAAAGCACAGGTGCTCAGTTCGTCATAATTGGCCACTCGGAAAGGAGGACATATTTTCATGAGGATAACAAAACGCTTCACCGGAAGACCTGGCTTGCAATTGGCACGGGACTTGAGGTGATCTTCTGCTGTGGTGAAGTTCTTCAGGAGAGAGAGGCAGGCACCCATCTGGATGTTGTGAAGGCACAGCTGGAGGATGGATTGTTCAGTCTTCCGGAAGAAAACTTCAGGAAGGTGGTCATAGCCTATGAACCGGTATGGGCTATCGGTACAGGGCTCACCGCCACGCCCGATCAGGCACAGGAGATGCATAAATATATCCGTGGTCTGGTTGAAGCAAGGTACGGTAAAGATTGCGCCGACGACGTGACGATATTGTATGGTGGCAGCTGCAAGCCGTCAAACGCACGGGAGATCTTCTCAAAGCCAGATGTCGACGGCGGACTTATAGGTGGTGCCTCACTTAAAAAAGAGGACTTCACTGCAATAGTAGAATCAATATAAGATGATCCGTAAGCTCACATTCCTGATTTTTGCATTTCTCCTGGCTTATCCGTCGGAGGTACTGCCGCAGGCAAAGCCGGTTTTCAGCGGAGATCCTGCAAAATTCAAGGAAGAGCTTACTCTTTTCATGGGCAGCAATCTTTCCGAAGAGCATAATGCAATACTTAACACATTCATTGCAAAGTGGGACAGTGCTGCTTTCAGCAGGGATAACATGTCGCGCATCCTCGACCTGTCAACGCAGCTTACCGGAAGACAGATCAGAGCCGTACCTCAGTTCAGCCAGTTCCTGGAGACCCTTACCAATTTTGCCAACTCCGGGAGGGACGATGCTTTCCTGAGCTACTGGCTCACCGGCTTAAGTGAGCTGCTTTTCAATCCAAGGTTCAACAATGAGAGCATCTCGAGATATATAAGGAATACAAGCTCACTCATTGAGGATAATTTTATCTATTCATCCGGATCGGTCAAATGGAAAGTGAAGGATTCGGATCTCGAATTCGTTCATGATACAATTTTTCACATCGACATCAGGGATGCCACCCTTACCTGCTATTCCCAGAGGGACAGTACGGAGATATACAATGTCACAGGATCATACTATCCTGATCTTCAGATCTTCAGGGGAACGAGGGGCCGAGTGACCTGGGAGAAGGCGGGATTTGCAGCGGAAGATGTGTTTGCGGAGATGCAGGATTACACGATCAATGTGACACGCAACTCATTCACCTGCGATTCGGCAAGGCTGACCCACAAAACTTATTTCAGGGAACCGGTGTACGGGATCCTTACCGACCAGGCTGCCAGCGTGTCGAACAAGGAAAGGGCCATCTTTCCGCAGTTTGAGACCTACACCAGGCAATTCGTGCTGAAGGATATTTATAAAGGCCTTAATTATGAGGGAGGACTGGCTTTTGAGGGCGCCCAGACCAAGGGCCGGGGAGATAAGGCTTTACCCGCAAAAATAACCCTCTTCCGCAATGATACACTTTTTATCAGGATAAGTGCAATCGAGTTCATTTTCACACGGACCGGCCTCACATCAGCAGGTACCGAGTCGACTTTATACCTCAACGGCGATTCCATCTATCACACAAACCTTGGCTTTTCATATAATGCCAACGACAGGCAGGTAAACCTCTACAGATCCAATAATCCGGTATCGGCAAGCCCATATTACAATTCATATCATAATCTCGATATGTATTTTGAAAGCCTGTCGTGGGACATGAACAGCTCAAAAGTGATGATAACCAGGGCCAAGGGAGCGTCGATGGGACAGGCATTGTTCGAATCGGCAACTTTTTTCAACGCCGACTACTTCATGAGCCTGCTCAGCCTGGATAATTATCATCCTCTTACCAGATTGAAAAAGTTCAGCGAATGGTATTATTCGGAAACATTCCCGGTGAGTGAATTTGCCAAATGGCTCAATAAATCGGTTGATGCGGTAACAGGATTGTGCATCGACATGGCTACCAAAGGATTTGTCTTCTATGACAGGGAAAATGATGAAGTCACGATAAAGAAAAAAGTAACGGATTTCATCGATGCATATGCAGGCAAGAAGGACTACGATGTGATGACCATTCTCAGCGAGGTAAAGGCACCGATGGACAATGCTTATCTCGATCTCAAAACGTTCGACATGCATGTTATGGGTGTGAGGAGTGTTTTTTTAAGTGATTCCCAGAGAGTTGCCATTTATCCCTACAACCGCGAGCTGGTGATCTCGAAGAACCGGAGCCTGAAGTTCAATGGTGTCGTTCAGGCAGGACTCTTCACAATATTCGGACGCGACTTCAGCTTCAGCTACGACACATTCAAAATCAGGCTGGCAAAAATCGATTCAATAAGGGTTGCCGTGGAAACAGGAAAGACTGATGCCTTCGGCAACATGATAATAAAAGATGTAGGTAACATTATTCAGCTTACAAGGGGAGAATTGTATATTGACAATCCGAATAACAAGTCGGGGCTTAAGCGATTGACCCAGTACCCTATCATCAATGCAATGGCATCGTCATATATATTCTATGACCAGATCCCCGGCCAGGAGGATGTCTACAAGAAAGATGACTTTTATTTCAGGATCGATCCGTTCACTTTCGAGAATATAGACCACTACAGGAATGAGGATATCAGTCTGCCCGGAGAATTTGTGGCCGGTAATATCCTGAAGCCGATGCGGCAGTTCCTGACCGTGCAGGAAAATAATTCCCTGGGATTTGAAATGAACATACCCCAGGAAGGCATTGAAGTATATGATGGAAAGGGAAAGCTGTATGAATTTATCAGCATGAGCAACGACGGGCTGAAAGGCAGTGGCACTCTCAGGCATCTGACATCGGTAACAAAGTCGGACGAATATAAATTTTATCCCGATTCCATGCTTACCCAGGCCACGACTTTCAATATTGAAAAGGACGGAGGGGGTCTTTTCCCGGAGCTGAAAAGCGAAGATGTGACCATAAAATGGCTTCCTAAGGAGAACGAGTGGCTGGCTTACAATGCAGACGACAAGAGGTTCAACATGTTTAACAACGGAAGCGCCCTCGACGGCAGCCTGAAGCTGACACCATCGAGGCTGAGCGGCTCGGGGGCAATAAGTATGACCGACTCGAGGATAGTTTCCAATGGTTTCTCATTTACATCTTCTCAGATAAGGGCCGATACTGCGGATTACAATTTCAGATCACCGTCGACCAGCGGCTATGCATTCATCGCGGAAAATGCCAATACCGAGATCGATTTCAATCTTCAGAAGGCAGCATTTCACCTGAACACAGACTCATCTTTCGTCAAGTTACCGGAGATAGAGTACATATGCACGATGACCGACTTCAGCTATGATATGAAGACCAAGATCCTGGCAATGGAACAGAGGGGAAAAAGCGCAGCGGGATCAGGGCTCATCCCGCCTGAAAAGCTGCTTGCCCTGAACATGAAGACACTTGAAAAGCCCACCTTCATTGCGGTCAACAGCCTGAGGGACACCATCGCATTCACTGCGCGCAAAGCCAATTACAATGTAGAAAACGAATTCATTGAAGCCGAAAACATAAATTATATTCACATAGCCGACGCTCTGATCCAGCCTGAAAAGGGCAGGATCGTTATCAACAGGAGGGCGAAGATCAGCAAGCTTGAAAACGCCTATATTGCAGTAAATAACAGGCATCTGCTGCATTCGGCCAGCATAAATATCGAATCGGCCGACAGGTATTCAGGAAGTGCCATATATAATTATGTTGATGACAGCAAGAATGTCCAGCCCATCACTTTCAGCGAGATAGCAACCGACACGCTGACAACATCCGCAAAGGGATATATTCCCGAGAACCAGAATTTCATGCTTAGCCAGGCGTTCACCTTCGCAGGCGACGTAAGCCTGTCGGCACGGAAGGACAACCTCTTCTTCACCGGTTCTGCAGGCATTGTCAACAGCTGCGACAGGATCAGGAGTTTCAACATAAAGTTCAGGTCGGAAATTGATCCTGCGAATGTGATGATACCCGTCGGGGAAAAACCCAGGGATAAAAATGACAATCCTGTCTATTCCGGATCTTTCATAAATATAGATTCCACACATATTTACCCGGCATTCCTTTCGGCCCAGAAATCGTGGCTCGATGTCGGTCTGGTGACTGCATCGGGAGTGCTTTATTACAATAAGTCACAATCAAAATACCAGATAGCGGAGAAGGAAAAGATTGTTGATCCGGCCAGGCATGGCAACCTTGTTTCGCTTGACAGGAACACCTGCATCCTGACTGGAGAAGGAAAGCTGAATTTCGGCGCCAACCTTGATCTTGTAAGGCTTAGCACTGCCGGAACGGTAAATCATCTTACAGATTCCGCGAAGGTCAGCATAAGAACCATACTGGCGCTTAATTTCTTCTTCTCACCCGAGGCACTGAGAATGATCAGTGATGAAATAAGGCTGGTGCCGTCGCTGAAGACAGTCAATCTCAATTCCGAATTCAACAATAAGGGTATGAAGGACCTGTACGGGGAAAACGTTGCCAACCAGCTTAAAGATGAGGTCAACCTCTTCGGTACATTCAAAAACATGCCTAAGGAGTTCGATGCACAGCTGCTTCTGAATGATGTGAACCTGTACTGGAATGAATCATCATCATCTTTCAGGTCGACGGGAAGGATCGGGATCGGGTTCATAGGCGACCAGGCAGTGAACGTGTATGTCGACGGGTTTATAGAGATACAGAGGAGGCGGTCGGGCGACATGATCGACATTTATCTCAAGGCAAATCCGTCGACATGGTATTACTTCTCCTATTTCAAGGGAGTGATGATGGCCCAGGCGGGAAATATAGAGTTCAACAGGCTGATAAGTTCCATTAAGCTGAAAGACAGAAGACATCCCCAGTCTTCCACCAGGGTTCCCTATACATATATGGTTGCCGTGGAGGACAGGCTCAGCCGCTTCCTCAGGAGGATGTCGGGCGAGATGGATGAGGATTTGTCGCCTCTCGACGGGCTGGTAAGGTAAAATCAGGAAATCAGACATATGCAGATCTTCTACGCACCAGGCATAAACGGCAGCGTCCATTATCTTGACGAAAGTGAATCGCGTCACTGCATAAGGGTGTTGCGGATGCAGAAGGGAGAGGCGGTGAGGCTGGTCGATGGCAAAGGGACTCTGTATGAGGGGTGTATCAGCGATCCCGACCAGAGGCGTTGCGGGATAGTGATAAATGAGAAGATCGCTGATTTCGAAAAAAGGGATTACAGGCTGCATATAGCCATTTCCCCGCTTAAGAATCCTGAGAGGTTTGAATGGTTCGTCGAGAAAAGCGTCGAGGCAGGTATAGATGAGATCACGCCGCTGATATGCAGGAACACCGAAAAGCCCGGGATAAAGGCCGGGAGGATAGAAAGCATCATCATTTCTGCAATGAAGCAGTCGATAAAGGCTTTCAGGCCTGTGGTGAACAGGCCGGTGCTGTTCGATGAATTCATAAGGGCAGAGGTTGACGGAGCAAGGATGATTGCGCACTGCAGCAATGATTTCGGGAGGAACAGCATCGATACTGTCTGCAGGAAAGGAGAAGATGCGGTAATACTGATCGGTCCTGAAGGAGATTTCAGCAAAGAGGAGATAGCATTGGCGCTGGAGAACGGATTCAGGTCAGTGCATCTGGGAAGAAGCAGGCTGAGGACGGAGACGGCGGGGGTAGCGGCGTGCCTGGCGGTGTACTTTATCAATCAGTAAAGGACCTCTGACTAAATCTCTCTACCAATCCACCTCTCCCTAAATCCCTCCCCGTTGTTTTCCTCTCTAAATCCCTCTCCGAATCCACCTCTCCCTAAATCCCCCGCTATGGCGGGGCAGGCTCTCCCCCAAGAGGGAGGGACTT
>CAZTDW010000154.1:0-9470 GCA_964611835.1 uncultured Rikenellaceae bacterium
ATAAAAAATAATCTCTTTGGGTAACCATTATTAATTTTAAGCGTCTAAAAAGTCGATGGATCACAGAGACGATATATTTTATATCAATGAAGTGCTTCGGGGAAATACCGCATCCTACTCACAACTGATTGACAGACATAAAGATAAGGTATTCAACCTGGCTTTCAGGATATGTTCAAACCGTGAAGAGGCGGAGGAGATTGCCCAGGATGCATTTCTTAAAGCTTACAGGTCGCTAAAGGATTTTAAGGGTAAAAGCATTTTCAGCACATGGCTTTACCGTATTGCATACAACACTGCAATTTCCCTGGTAAGATCAAAAAGAAAAGGAATTGTATCGATCGACGATCTTCCCCCAGGCATTGCTGATTTCGTTGATTATTCAGGTTCAGGAGAAGATGAAACAGATTACAGGAATTATATAGTTAACTTTGCCCTTCAAAGGATTTCCGAGGAAGAAAGAGGACTGATTACCTTATATTATTTTTATGATCTGGATCATGAGGAGATCTCAAAGATAACCGGGATCAGCAGAACGAACATAAAAGTGAAGATGCTGAGGGCAAGGAGGAAAATTGCAGAGATAATTAAGAAAGTTGAAAAAGAGAATGTCATATACAATGAAAAATCAAGATCATTCTGAAGAAGACCTCATAAAGAGGTATTTTAATCCAACGGTGATTGCCAGGGCTCCCGGAGGATTTACCGATAAGACTATTGCCAGGATAGAGCTTGAAAAACAGAAAGCAAATCCCCTGATGGATTTCTGGCATTCAAAAAAGGTGCCAGTAATTTCCGGTGTTGTAATATTTGTACTGATTGCCGCCGCGATTATTATCCCCGAAAAACAAAACACAGGATTCGGTTCAGCAGTGCTGGATTATGTCAGCAGCCTGGATCTTTCATTTTCATTCCTCAAAATGCTGAAGCTCCCCTCATTACCCGGCTGGCTCATTTATTCAGTTATGGGTATCATTCTGATGATTATTGCTGATCTGGCATTTGCTTCATTTTCTGAAGAAGCGAAAAGATGAAAAAGGTAAAAGCCGTTTTTGCAGCAAAATCCATGAATTGAAAAAAATGCATAAAAAAACCGGTAAATACCGGTATAAATAACAGAAGAAGCCAGGTATGATCCTGATCCGGGAAGAGCAAAATTCACTTATAATCCTCAACCCTTGAATTTAGTCCTTTGGCATTCAATGATTTCGCCATCACCTGGAGGACTTCCTTAATACCTGATTTAATATCACAGCTTCCTTTAAGATGAACAATAAGCGCACATTGTTCAGCCTGTATCGAATCATGTCCGCAAACCTCAACAAGCGACTTAATGACATGATCGAATGTATTGATTTCATCATTGAACAGGACCAGGGAACATTTGTCACCCGTGCTTTTTAACCTGTCGCTTTTCCTTAATGTCCTCTCTTTCATTTAATCTTCTCAAATAATTGCTTTGCAGTTTCTACGGGTATCTCCTTATTTCCCAGATAAGCTGCCACCCTTGCTTCCCGGTATCCGTTGCGCACCAGTAGCCCCGCATAGTCGGAAGCACTTTCAAAAGTAATAAATTTTCCAATGAGATAAACAACAGAGCCGTCATCTGTTGATAATATTTCAAGGCCCCGCCCGGCTGAGAGCTTTCTGAATCCCTCAACAACATCATCTTTCAATGGTTTTGCCGATCTTGTCACCTCCACCCTGTATGAAAGTGTCGGAGGACCTGATTCCCTGACAATATTCTTTTCCGGCACCTGTACTTCATACAGGGGCTTATTTCCCCATTCCCTTTCAAGAAGAGCTGCCCTGTCGATCGAGACTATCTTTCCGTCGGCCACTGCGTTGATGAAAGCATCCCTGAATCCCGCCTGCCTGACCTGAAGCAATGCCCTGTTTGCATCCGCTGATTTACGGAACATTCCGGCATAATACTTAACTGTTGTTGTTCCGGGAACAGTAAATCCAATAATGGGCGTGATTCCCTTAAAGATCGAAGCAGTGACCGGCTTGCTGAATACGGCTATCTGGATCCTGTAAATCAATCCGGGCGGCAACCGGGGATCTATCTCTATTTTCTGCCTGGCTATTATCCCCGGATCTGATATGATTTCAAATTCCGACATTACAGCTTCCTTGACTGGCCCGTCAGCGGCAACTGCACCCTGACTCTCCCGGTCCACAGTTTTTTTCCCGGGATCCGCTGCAGTATCAGTAACGAAAGTTCCCTGTTTTGCCGGTTCAGATATTACAGGAAGCGCATCTTTTTGCAAATCCCGTCCTGAACCGGAGATATTGAATCTTTCGTCAGCCAGCTTCTGATATCTCGCTGATTCTGATTCCAGCTCATCTATTCTGATTTTTGCCTGAGGCCTGAGTGATTCCGGCAAAGTCCTGAATTCTTCCCTGCGATCGGCAGCAAGCGCTTTCAGGGAGTCAGCCTTTACCTGATAAAACAATGCTTCTGATAATGTCCTGTCATATTCCACAGGCAGATCTGTCCTTACAGGCGTGCTTTTCACGGTGGCAGTCGTTTCCGTTTTCTTAACTGTTTTTTCAGGCTCCTTTACCGCTATTTCAGACTCCTTTACTTTTATTTCAGGCTCCTTTCCTACGGGCACATCAACATTATTCTCAAATGCATCGGCAAAAAGCACTTCGGTTTCCTTCACCTGTCCCTTGCCACTCCTGCACTCATCAATTAAAGCAGAGACATTCATTTCCCTGGATGCTTTTCTTCCGGCCGTATGTGTAAATTGCGAATATGAACTGATAGCTTCTTCAAATTTACCCGACATCTGTTGCGCCCTGCCCAGGTAAAACCATGCATCATCAGGTATTGACTTGATCTCCAGGGTACCATTCACCGCCTCCTGAAGCAATGTTACTGCTTTAGCCAGTTCTCTTTTCAGCTCTATAAGGCAACGGGCACTGTAGTACTTATAGAGAGGATCCTTTGAATAGGTTGCTGTCAGCATGGAAAATTCCCTGTAAGCCTGCTGAAATGAACCGGCATTGAAATTTTCAATGGCACTCTCACGTAAAGGCTTTTTCTGAACGCTTTGTGCATACAGGTTACCACATAATGATACGGTCACCGTAATAACCAGATACATGGCAAACATATGTCCTGATTTTGATACCATTAGGCGTGTGGTTTTGTATTTATATGTTAATCAATCAATTAATAATTACAATTTAAGAAATTCCAAACAATCATTGTTTATAATAATTGTTTCGTACATTACAGGAAAACGATTCAAACTTCGTAAATTTACCTCTAATAACAAAATTTATAGGCTATGGCATTGTTAAAAGAAGGAATGAAGGCGCCGTATTTTGAAGGTACGGACCAGGAAAACAGAACGGTCAAACTGACTGATTTTACAGGAAAAAAAGTCATATTATATTTCTATCCCAAAGACAATACTCCGGGTTGTACGGCTGAAGCATGCAATCTCCGGGATAATTCTGGGGTCCTGATGAAAAAGGGCTTTGCAGTTGTAGGTGTCAGCATGGACAATGAAAAGTCGCATAAGAATTTCTCGGAGAAATATTCCCTGCCCTTTCCTCTCATAGCAGATACCTCAGGTAAAATGGTAAATGAATATGGGGTGTACGGAGAGAAGAAGATGTACGGTAAAATCTTCAAGGGAGTGATAAGGACAACTTTCATCATTGATGAAAAGGGAATCATAGAAAAAGTAATTGCCAAGGTTGACACCAAAAATCACGCAGATCAGATATTAAAACTATACCAATAATAAAACCAATACAATGAGCACTGAAAGAAAAGAAATTAACAAGGAAAAACTTAAAGCCCTTGAGGTTACCATAGGAAAGATTGAAAAGGATTTTGGAAAGGGCACCATTATGAAACTGGGTGATCACGCCATTGAAAACATCCAGGTTATTTCTTCGGGATCGATTGGACTCGATGCAGCGCTTGGAATCGGGGGGTTTCCCAGGGGACGGGTTATTGAGATCTATGGCCCGGAAGCATCCGGCAAAACGACACTGGCCATTCATGCCATTGCCGAAGCACAGAAGAACGGCGGGATTGCAGCCATTATCGATGCCGAACACACCTTCGACAGGAATTATGCTGAGAAACTTGGTGTGGACATAGAGAACCTTCTGATATCACAACCCGACAACGGAGAACAGGCCCTGGAAATTACCGATAACCTGATACGTTCCGGAGCACTCGACATCATTGTTATAGACTCAGTTGCCGCCCTGACACCGAAAGCTGAAATCGAGGGTGAGATGGGGGATTCAAAAATGGGGCTTCAGGCCAGGTTAATGTCACAGGCTCTCAGAAAGCTTACTGCAAATATCAGTAAAACAAACACTTCTTGTGTTTTCATAAACCAGCTGAGAGATAAGATAGGTGTAATGTTCGGCAATCCCGAAACAACAACCGGAGGCAATGCCCTCAAATTCTATGCTTCCGTAAGAGTAGATATCCGGAGGACAAACCAGATTAAGGATGGTGAAGAGATTGTCGGAAACCGTACCAGGGTCAAAATCGTAAAAAACAAGCTCGCTCCTCCATTCAAAAAAGCAGACTTTGATATACTTTACGGCGAAGGAATTTCTCAGCTCGGAGAAATAGTCGACCTTGGAGTTGATTTCGATATAATAAAGAAATCCGGTTCATGGTTCAGCTATGGAGATACAAAACTGGGCCAGGGCCGCGATGCCGTTAAACAGATTATAAAGGACAATCCGGAATTGTTCGAGGAACTGAAATCCAAAATCGCCGAGGTACTCAAAAAACAATAATTCCATATAATATTGAATATGAAACCTCCATGTATTAGCATACACAAACACAATAGTATAATAATCATCTACATGGAGGTTCCATCATACCATTAAAATAAATTATTATATGATGAAAAGATCACCCTTCATCATGATGATGTGTATCGTCATGACAATGATTTCCTGTAATAAGAAGGCTCCCGTATCCATTGAACAGACCGGGGATCATGGAATAATCCTGACCCCTGAAGAAAAAACGGCAGGTCTGATGACACCCGAAATTCTCTGGAAGTTCGGAAGGCTGGGGTCCATTGCCCTTTCACCCGACGGTTCCTCGGTACTGTACACTGTTACCCGCATCGACCTGAAGAGTGAGGCAAGGGAAACAGACATTTATAAAATAGCATCTGCAGGGGGTGATCCGGTTAAACTCACCACCGGGGGAGGAAGCTCTCCGCAATGGTTCGACAGCGGGAAGAAAATCGCTTTCCTCAGGGGCGGCGAACTGTATGTAATGAACAGTGATGGCTCTGATCAGAAAAAGATAGAAGGGCTGGAGGGATTTGAACTTTTCAGGATTTCTCCTTCCGGTGACAGGATTCTTTTTACGAAAAGGGTCAAACTCGATCAGACCGCAAATGAAAAGCACGGTATGCCCAGGGCAAAGGTCAGGATAATTGATGACCTGATGTACAGGCACTGGAATTACTGGAGCGACTATTCCTACAGCCATATATTCATCGCCTCATTCAACGGCAGTTCAGTCTCCGGTGAAAAGGATATCATGGAAGGTCAGAAATTTGAATCGCCGGTTCCCCCGTATTTTGATGAGTCCGAGATCTCCTGGAGCCCCGACGGAAAACATATCGCATACACCACAAAGAGACTGAGGGGAAAAGAAGATGCCGTAAGTACAAATTCGGATATATTTCTTTATGACATTTCAACCGGTAACGAAATAAATATTTCCGAAGGCAACAAGGGATATGACCGATATCCTGTTTTCTCTCCCGACGGTTCAAAGATCGCATATCAGAGCATGGAACGGGATGGTTATGAGTCAGATCTCGACAGGTTGTTTGTTTATGATATCTCCGGCGGCACAAGATCATGGGTAACGGAAGGCTGGACCTATGACGTCTCGGCGATCAACTGGGCTGATGAAAACACATTGTTTTTTTCCTGTGCGCATCATGGTACTGCACAAGTATTCCGCACAAGCATGACCGGTAAAGAAGTGTCGAAGGTTACTGAAGGCGTTCACGACCTCAGCGCACTGTCATTCAGGTCAGGGATCCTTGTTGCTCAGCAGAACTCAATGTCGATGGCTCCGGAGGTTGCAAAAGTGGATGTGAATACCGGAGAGGTCAGGCAGATAAGTTTCATCAACCGCCCCATCTACGAATCGATAAAGATGGGCAGGGTTGATGAAAAGTATATAAAGACTAAGGACAGGAAAGATCTTCAGATGTGGATCATCTATCCTCCCGATTTTGATCCTTCAAAGAAATACCCGGCGCTGCTCTTCTGCGAGGGCGGCCCGCAGAGCGCTCTTACTCAGTTCTGGTCATACAGATGGAACTTCCAGATTATGGCTGCCAACGGATACATCGTATTCGCTCCCAACAGAAGGGGTGTCGCCGGCTTCGGTCAGGAATGGAAAGAGCAGATATCGGGTGACTACGGAGGCCTTAACATGCAGGATTACCTTGATGCCACCGATGCAATGGCAAAGGAACCTTATGTAGATGCCTCAAGGCTCGGTGCCGTGGGAGCCAGCTATGGAGGATATTCAGTCTTTTACCTGGCCGGTATACATGAGAAGAGATTTAAAACATTCATTTCGCATTGCGGCATTTTCAACTTTGTAAGTGAATACGGATCGACTGAGGAAATGTGGTTTGTAAACAAGGACTATGAAGGTCCGTACTGGGAAAATCATAATAGCTACAAATTTTCACCCCATCTCCGGGTAACCAGCTGGGACACGCCTATTATGATTATCACAGGTGCAAACGATTTCAGGATACCGTATACACAAAGCCTGGAGGCATTTCAGGCTGCAAGGATGCGTAATATCCCCAGCAGGCTTCTCTTCTTTGAAGATGAATGCCATTGGGTACTTAAGCCGCAAAATGCAGTGATCTGGCAAAGGGAATTCTTTGAATGGCTCGATGCCTGGTTAAAATAGCATTCCCATTACTTCATCAACCTTCCTGTCGATTGGCAATTCACCGTCAATCCAATGGATCTTTATGCCTCTCCTCTCCATTCCCCTGAACCAGGTCATCTGGCGCTTGGCATACTGGTGTATTGCAGTTTCAAGGCTTCTGAACATTTCATCATAGTTCATCCGGCCTGTAATAAACAATGTTATGTACTTGTACTCAAGACCATAGTAAATGAGGCTCTCGGGAGAAAGACCACCGTTGATCAGCCCCTGCACCTCTTCAACCATACCCTGTTCAAGACGGTGAAGAAGCCGCTCTGATATCAGGGTCCTCCGTCTTTCCCTGCTGTACAGGATACCTGTGATCAGCGGATTGAATTTCGGAAAGGCTTTTTTATCTTCTTTCTGGATACTGCCGTAATGCTCTATCTCAATCGCCCTTATTACTCTTTTACGGGTATCCAGATCTGTAACATTATGCAGCTTCTTATATGATGACAGTATCTCCCTTAACTCTTCCATATCCTTTTTCTCCAGAGCCGACCGTAATCCCGGATCTGGCGGTACCTCAACGAGATCGTATCCCGATATTATGCTGTCGAGATACATCCCGGAACCGCCGCAAACAACGGGGAATTTTTTCCTCATTTTCAGGTCTCTATAGACATTCAGAAAATCACGCTGATATTCAAACACATTGTATTTGTATCCCGGATCAGCAACATCTATCAGATGACATGGTATCTTTTTACCGTCAATAAAATAATCGCGGTAATCCTTACCCGAACCAAGGTCCATTCCCCTGTAAACCTGACGGGAATCGGCGCTGATAACTTCGCCGTTTAGTCTTGATGCCAGGGCGACAGCCAGGGCGGTCTTGCCCGAAGCCGTCGGACCTGCCACAGCCAGGAGATCATACTGGGATGACTCAATTTCGTTCATTTCGGCACTGATCAGATTTTGGAGCCATTTTACCATAAAATTACTTAATTTTGCTGCACTAAACCTGATAAGTGATGGATTTCAGATTCCTTTGGGACAGGATCAGGCAACTGATCGTTGATCCTGAAAAAGCATGGTACACAATATACACTGAGGATAAACCGGCCGGTTATATCAGAAACAACTTTTTTCTGCCACTGGTTGTTCTTGCAGCAATATCGGCATTCTTAGGCTCGCTCCTTTTCACAAACACCGGTGTATCCGAAGTCTATTCAGTACTGGCAGGAATAAAGTATATTATTCTGTATTCCTCGGTAATATATGCCACAACCTATGTTTTTGTGAAGATCTCCTCATACCTCAATATTAAAAATGACCTGCAGAGCTCCTTTAATATTGTTGTCTTCTCTGCGGCACCATTTATGCTCTGCCAGATCATAAGCAGGCTTTTCGAATCATTCATTTTCATTAATATCCTTGCACTCTATGGTCTTTACCTCCTATGGCTCGGGAACGAAAAGTTACTTAATCCTCCCGAAAAACTGAAAACACCCCTTCTTCTGGCCGGAGCCGCAGTTTTTACAGGCTTTTTCATAATTTTCGACTGGCTTCTTACAACCATGGTCGACAGGATCTATTTTGCATTCTTTGCCTGAGCGCTGACATGAAAGGTGGAAATTCAGATATTACAATTAAAAACAAGAAAGCTTCCCACGACTATGAGTTTCTTGAAAAGTTCATAGCCGGAATAAAATTAACAGGGACTGAAATTAAATCCATCAGGGCGGGCAAGGCGACCCTTACAGACTCTTTCTGCAGTTTCAGGGAAGGCGAGCTGTTCATAAAAGGAATGCACATTGCCGAATACTGGTGGGGAAATCTGAACAATCACGATCCCCTCAGGGAAAGAAAACTGCTTCTGACAAAACGTGAACTCAGGAAAATTGAAAGAAAGGTACGGGAATCCGGTCTTACAGTCATAGTGATAAAGGTATTTCTTAATGAAAGGGGCCTTGCAAAAGCAGAAATTGCAATCGCCAAAGGCAAGAAGGAATATGACAAGAGGGAAACCCTTAAACGCAGGGACAGTGATATGGAGATGGCCCGGTTCCGCAAAAAATGATCAGAAGTTCGGACTGAGAAGGTACCTCGAGTAGAATTTTGAAATATTGTCCACTACCTCGTCAGCAGTATCCACAAGCGTAAACAGCTCCATGTCCTCGGGAGAAATATTATGCTCTTCTGCCAGCATCTCTGATTTTATCCAGCTTATCAGGCCTGACCAGTATTTTTTTCCGACAAGGATAATCGGAAATCTGCCGATTTTTTTCGTCTGTATCAGGGTAATGGCTTCAAACAGCTCATCAAAAGTGCCGAACCCGCCGGGCAGGACAATGAAACCCTGGGCATATTTCATGAACATCACTTTTCTTACAAAAAAGTGATCGAATGTTATAAGCTTATCAGAATCAATATACTGGTTGGGCTGTTGCTCAAACGGCAGATCGATGTTTATCCCTACTGATTTGCCCTTTCCCCTCCGGGCTCCTTTGTTGGCGGCTTCCATGATTCCGGGTCCTCCTCCGGT
>CAZTDW010000155.1:0-9462 GCA_964611835.1 uncultured Rikenellaceae bacterium
TAAATCAGAATCGTGCACAGCAGATCCGTAATATCAACTAATATTGTTTATTTAAAGATTATGAATTTATTGATACTTGGATCAGGGGGCAGGGAGCATGCTCTGGCCTGGAAGCTTTCAGAAAGCAGTAAGGTAAACCGCATCTTCATTGCTCCGGGTAATGCCGGAACGGCAGCCTGCGGGACAAATCTTGATATCAGCCCTGATAATTTTAATGAGGTGAAGAAGGCAGTTGTCGAAAACGGGATAGGCATGGTTGTTGTTGGTCCGGAGGTTCCACTGGTTTCAGGTATTCATGATTTTTTCCTTCAGGATGAAGTTTTACGATCTGTACCTGTCATAGGTCCGGTAAAAAATGCAGCCATGCTGGAAGGCAGCAAGGATTTTGCAAAGGCATTCCTTAGCCGGCACAATATCCCGACAGCCAGGTACGGCAGTTTTGAAAGATCGTCGCTGAAGGATGCAATGGAATTTCTGACGACCATGGATCCTCCCTATGTGATCAAGGCTGATGGTCTGGCCGCAGGGAAGGGAGTCCTGATAATTGATGACCTTCCGGAAGCGGAAAACGAAATCAGGGCGATCCTTGAAGGGAAGTTCGGCAGTGCCGGAAACAAGGTAGTCATTGAACAATTTCTTAAAGGGATAGAGCTATCGGCATTTATTGTTACCGATGGGAAGTCCTACAAGATCCTGCCTGAGGCAAAGGATTACAAAAGGATTGGAGAGGGGGACAAAGGACTCAATACCGGAGGGATGGGTGCCGTTTCACCAGTTCCATTTGCAGGAAAAGAATTCATGGAAAAAGTTAAGACCAGGATAATTGATCCTACGGTAAAAGGTCTGATTGAGGAGGGGATCGAATACAAGGGTTTTATCTTTTTCGGACTGATGAATGTGGATGGCGATCCTTATGTCATTGAATATAATGCCAGACTGGGAGATCCGGAGTCTGAAGCAATGATCCCGAGAATCAAGTCTGACCTTTTTGAGTTGCTCGAAGGAGTTACGCAGGGGAATCTTGAGGAGAGAGATATCATTACTGATGAAAGGTTTGTAACCACAGTAATGCTGGTTTCTGGAGGATATCCGGGGAGTTACGTAAAGGGATATGAAGTTTCAGGACTGAATGAAACAACAGATTGTGTTGTTTTTCATGCGGGCACAAGGCTTGTTGACAATAAAATAGTTACTTCAGGAGGAAGAGTTCTGTCAGTCAGTGCCTGGGGGAAAACAATGAAGGAAGCATTAGACGGTTCTTACAGGAACGCTGCCCGGATATCATTCAGTAATAAATACTGCAGGAACGATATAGGATTTGATCTGGATCATCATGCTTAATAAATTCAGGGGAGTTACACCGGATGTGGTAATACTTATTGTGCTTATCTCAATATTGGTATGGACAGGTGCTTTTCTTGACCCGCATCCCCCGTCATCCCTGGATTTTGACAACAGGCCAATGCCCCTTTTCAGCCTGCTGCTTTCCGTCACTGGTTTTAATGCCCTGGCAAGTGTAATTGCTGCTTTCTTTCTAGTGCTTTTTACCGCTTTCCTTCTGGTTAATTTTAACACATCGGTATTCTTTATCGGGGAACGCACATTTCTTCCCGCATTGATTTTTGTCCTGTTTACCGGGCTTTTCCCCGGGCAACAAATAATGAATCCGGTTTTACCGGCTTCCATATTCCTGATTCTTGCGTTACGCAGGATAATTGATGCCTACAAAGCGCAGGGGACTGCTTTCTCACTATATGATGCAGGATTCCTTCTAAGCGTCGGAAGCTTGTTTTATGCAAATTTCATCTGGTTTGGCATACTTCTGATCACAGGCATTGCCCTGCTCCGCACGGGAAACCTGAGGGAGATCCTCATTTCTCTGTTTGGCCTGGCAACCCCATGGTTCCTGGTATTCGGATTTTATTATGTTCTGGGAAAAGACCTGAATGAATTAAGTGAACTGATCAGATATAATCTGTCCGGTAAACAACCCGGATATGCATTATCACGGATCACCATTTCGGTGCTGGTCATTAACACTATTATCCTTTTGATCAGTTTTGCAAATCTTATTTCTGTGATTAACAAAAAGAAAATAAGATCAAGAAAAACCTTTGTTCTGCTTATCTGGGTTTTTCTTACAGCAATCGGCACAGTTATCTTTGCACGGAGTGTTTCAATTGAAATATTCTGGCTGGCTGCTGTCCCGGCCTGTTATATTATCTCGCATTATTTCGTTTTTGCAGGAAGAAGAAGAATTATTCCTGAGATCTATTTTATAGTCCTTTTTCTTGAAACTGCTTTAATACAGGTTCTGCATTACTTGCAATAGTTTATTTCAGGATTGAAATGATTCCGGCACCTGATCCGGGAAGCCTTTCGCTGAAATCGTAGCATATCTGGTAGAGTCCGCTCCTGCTGCAGTTGAAGTCGATAAACGGATAGATAGTTCCTGTTTCAGGATCTGAAGATTCAAGTACCAGCTTGTTTTCCTCATCCCTTATATTCATTACAAGCTGACCTTTTGAATTTTCAGCCGTACACATGGTAAACCTGTACCTGGTATCTTTCCACAGGTATATTTTTGCCTTGAACCTGAAATCATTGGTTGCAGAACTCTGGCCGAGCTGGATCCTGAAATCCTTAAGGTATTTGGCATCCGGCCCGGTGTTGGAAATACAATTGCTTATAAACCTGTCGGGATTTGCCTGACCAAACGAGCAAACGACAGAGGCAAATGCCAGTAATAATCCGATACTAAACTTTTTCATCCGAAGATAATTGATTTCTAAGGTCGGATAGCCTGCCCCGCTGTTGCGGGGGAACTCGCATGAACGATCTTCATACTTGTTTATGTTTGCTAAACATGCTCGTTTCATACTAATTTTTTTTAATCAGATTATTTCTTAGGTTAGCTGAGGCTTCGATGATCTGTGCAAGCTGTTCCTGCGACATAACAACATTGCTGGTTTCGGTCTGTTTTACCGTCAGTCCTTTACCATCCTTTATGGCAACAGGTTCTCCCCGGGTATATAAGATTTTAACATCCTTATACTTGTTGCTCAGTTCACTCAGATCGTTGCATAGCCTTGTAAACTGGCTGTCATTGCCGCAATAAGGCCTGGTTGTTTCAATCAGGTGATCCAGGAACATCTTTTGCTCACCTATCCTGTCCTTAAGCCTTTGATCGGGGTAATTCTCGACGACCCTTGTGGTAAGATACTGACCTTCAAGCCAAACCCCTGTCATCATCAATACCGATAAGTGGCCAAGGTCATTTTCCCTCATATAATTATCCACATGAGAGTAGGAGCTGAGCGAAAGAAAGAGCAATGAATCAAGGTTAGACTTATTGAGGGAAAGCCTGGTTATTGCGTCGAAATCAAAAAACTGGTCAACCCTTAAGTCCTCAGACAGCTTTTTAATCGAGGTGATAATGTCGGGTGATGATCCTGTCATCTCATACATATTCATATAACCGAGATCAGCACACAGGATACCCAGGTTAACAGCCTTGTCAAATGAGGTAGTCAGAACCTTCGGATCAACCTGTGATGCAAGATAATCTTTAGAAAAGGGAACTCCGGCTCTCTGAAAAAGATCAGCTATCTCCACAGGAGAAAAGTAATTGACCGGAAGCTCATCCTTCGATCCTGATGATGAGAATCCGGATTCATTGGATGTGAGGGATTCAACAGAAGCTGAAGAAGAATCAGCTGCTTTTTGTGGATTGTTCCTGCATGAGTAATGCAGCAGGGCAACTACAAATAAAATCAATAAAGCTCTACCTTTCATTAAGGATAAACTATTGGTTAGTAAAAAGATATTAAAATGGTACAATTTAGATGAAAAACATTAGTATTCAGAGCTCACTTTTCAACAAAACATAAATATGTCTTAACAAGTGGGATCTATCTGGGTTTAGATGCTGACTTCACGAATTTCTTCTGTATCCATGATGGCAATATTGAAGTACCGATTATCAGATAAGGATAATAACTGATTATCCTCCAGATTATTGCTATAGCCAGTGCCAGGCTGCCTGCGTGGACCGGATCGGAGGGTATTGTATCGGAAATATAACGGCCGAGAATTATTTCTGCAAAACCGCTGCCCCCGGGGGTAGGACTTATGATCATCATTATCCAGGTAACCAGCTGACGTGCAAAAATCAGGAAATGTTCACTTATTGAAAAGAATGCAACCAGTATAGCATTAACAACCCAGTACCTGGATGTCCATGAAAGGAATGTCGCTGTAAAGGCTTTTGCCCAGAAGCTGAAAGGCTTTTTACTCAACTCATGGGAACTTGAAATTATGTCATCACCTGCCTTTTCAGCTGACTCTCTCCATCTGTTAAGCAAGGGCAGCCCGAAAAGATAGACAATGGTCTTCTTTATCTTGACAGGATCGATGAACAGTCCATACCCGACAAAAATCACCCATGCGAGAATTATAGCATAACCGATAACCGCCACTATTACAAGATTGTTAAGCAACGCTATCCCTGTACCCTGAAGCGATGTGGTGAAGAGAATATCACCTCCCACTATAAGCAATATCAGGGGAAACATTATTACAAAATAGAGTTCGTCGAGGAATGATGTTGCAAGGACAATCGAAGTGCTTCTTCCAACGGATATCCCTTCTTTATGGACAAATACCACTGCGACAGCTGTGCCTCCGACTGTTGACGGAGATATTGCAGAAGTAAATTCCCACAGCATTATTATCCTGAAAGACTGCAGCCAGCTGATATCATTTTCGGCCAGGATCCTTATTCTGATCATATATCCGAGATCCCTTCCAATCATGCAGCACCATGCAATGCCAAGCCAGAACACCGATTTCCATGTAAAATTCAATTCGGCAAGTGCTTCCGTATTTATCTCCTTGACCATCAGCCACCCAACGACAGCAATACCTATGATGATCGGTAAAATGATCTTAGCAGGTTTGAGCTGCTTCACAAGATCATAATGTCTGTCGTGAGTCATTTAAAATGCGGTTGTAGTTATTTTAACCGCTAAAGATGAAATAAATTTCTCTAATTACAATATCAGTCCAACGATGTTAAACGTAAGATTCTGTATCCGAATATGTATCAATTCAAAAGTTTACTTATTACTGCTGTGGATCAGTTAAAAAGATTGCTAATTTTATATGATGAAGTTTTTGCTGGAACTTACATTCACGACTTCTTTCGGCTGCTTATTTGAAGTCGCGATCATGATTATTAAATCATAGCATGGATCAGTAGGAAAAATCACGAACCATATAATTCGCACAATCATGAAAAACCAGAATTTCAGAAACAGATTACTTGCATTCCCTTTTCTGATCATTTTCATATTTTCAGGATGCAATGTAAAGACGGAATCCGGGTCTGAGCTGAGGGGAGTATGGCTTCATCCGGGCCTGTTCAGTTTAAACAGGGATAAGGCCATGATGCAGATGGACAGCCTGTTCACTCTTTACAGCGAAATAGGGATCAATAACCTCTTTTGCTATAATGCTGCTCCGGGCGAAAACAATTTTGAATGGGATTATCTGGAAGCTCTTATCAGCAAAGGACATGAAAATGGAATAAATATCCATCCTATTTTTTATCCCGGATATACTGTTAATCTTGAGCTTGAGATAAACAGAAATCCTTCCTGGCTTATACGCGACATGGAAGGCAAATTCCAGCCCCATTTCAACCTCTCAAATCCGGAAGTAAGGGAATATTGGGTTGATAGAATCGTATCGGTGCTTAAATATGAGGTTGACGGCATACATCTCGATTATATAAGGTTTCCGGTTACCCAGATGTACAGCTATGACAGCCTTACCTGTGAGGCTTTCAAAAAGGAGTACGGATATTCACCACTTGAGGTTTCACATGATTGCGGCAGTATGATCTGGTGTGAATGGATTAAATGGAATGCAAGGCAGGTCACTCAGCTGGTAACAGATATCAAAAAGGCAATTGCTGAATCAGACCGGCCGGTGGCACTGGGAGCTGATGTGTTTCCGGATATGGAAACGGCTGATGTTCTGATTGCCCAGAACTGGGAGGAATGGGCCTCAAAAGGACTTGTGGACTTTATCTGTCCGATGCTTTATACAAATAATTCCGGCCTTTTTCAGGAATATCTGAAAAATGCCCTCTCTGTGGCTCGGGGCAGTTGCAATGTTTATCCCGGCATCGGGGTTCATACCGCGCATAATAATATTACAACCGACCTAATTACAGAACAGGTTAAAATAACAAGAGAAGAAAAGACAAATGGAATGGTGTTCTTCTCCGGATATTCTTTCAATAAGGAAATGAGGGATGCGCTCGATGCGACGGTATTTTGAAAAGGATAAAATATGAATTATAAAAGTCTCTTTTGTGCGATTTGCTTTTCGCTTCTGGTGGTATCATGTAATGATAAAAAGCCGGAAGCAGCTGATGTGCTTTCCGGGGAGTACTGGAAAACGCAGGCTATGCGTGACATAATACCTGCCTGGACAAGGTATTCTCAAAACAAAAGAACTGGTGCCTTCCACACCAATCTTGATTCAGTATGGAATCCTTTCGGTGAAACGGAGATATATCCAAGCATGATCTCACGGCATCTTTTCAGCTATTCGGCCGCCTATCTGCTTTCAGGCAGGGAGGAGGATATGAAGATTGCAGATAAAACAGCTGCATGGCTTATTGAAAAAGCCTGGGACAAGGAATTGGGAGGCTGGTACGATGCACTTGATGAGGAAGGAAATCCTGCCGAAACAACCAAGACAACCTTTGTCCAGGTTTATGTAAATACAGGCCTTGCCCTCTATTATTTTGTTACCCGCGACAGCCTCGTCCTTGACTATATTGACAGGTCAAATGATCTTCTGGAGACAAAAGTATGGGATACGGACGGCAGCGGAGGATATTTCAACGCAATGAACCGCGACTGGAGCATCAGCGACAGTAATAAATCATTCAGTTCCCAGATAACTCCGGTTTCAGGTTACCTTTTCTATCTGTACCTGGCAACAAGGGATCAGAAATATCTCGACCAGACCTTTAAAATCCTGGATGTTGTCTCAAAAAGAATGGTTGACACCGAATATGGCTGGGTTCTGGAAGATTTTGACAAAGAATGGAAATATCTCAGTGCCCGGAATGATGATTCGGAAGTAAATATCGGGCATAATATTGAAACAGCCTGGATGATGCTAAGGTATTGGTTTCTTGCTTCCGAGGAGGGGATTAAAACCACCGGGCTGAAAATAGCAGATAAAATCCTCAGATCGGGAGTATTCAATGAAAATGATGTCTGGTTAGCCACTGCAGGCAGAACAGAGCCTTTTATGCCGGGATCAGACACTTACTGGTGGATCCAGGCTTATGGCAACATGATCAGCCTTTGCCTGTACAAAGCAGCCGGTGATGATAAATACCTTGATTATTTCAAAAGGGGTGCCCGCTTATGGGATTCAGCCTTTGTCGACAGGAGGCATGGAGATACATTTTTCAGGATCGATTCAGCCGGTAATGTTCTCGACCGCACCAAGGCAGGACGCTTTAAATCTTCATATCACAACATGGAACATTGCCTGCTGAATTATCTTTACCTTAACCTGTGGGTAAATTGCGAACCTGTCATTATGCATTTCAGGATATCTTCCTCAGAAGCCGGAGAAACCCTTTATCCAGTACCAATAGAAGACAGAAATGTCAGAATAGTAAAGGCGATAAATCCCCTTAAAGAAAATAAATCCCTGAATACTGACGGGCAGGCCGTTATTTTACCTGCGGAAAAGAACTACCGGATTAATGTGGAGCTTGCTGGCTGCAGGGAATAATCATTTTTGTTATTTGTCCAAAGACATTATATTTAGAGAAATTTAAAAAGATATCTATGAAAGGAAAACTATCGTTAACTGCATTATTATCAATATTGTTATTAATTGCCGGCTGTTCAGCTCAGAACATATCCAAAACCCCGGATGCGGGGAAAAATGTAAAGAATATTATTCTTTTTATTGGTGACGGAATGGGTACAGCCCATGTATATGCTGCCATGACCACAGCGGAAAAACCTCTCATACTTGAGTCATTTCCCTATACGGGATTTTCAAAAACATATTCATCAGATAATTATGTTACAGATTCCGGTGCCGGAGGGACAGCAATAGCATGTGGCGTCAAAACAAGAAACGGAATGATAGGCGTTGGCCCTGATTCAGCCGCAGTGACCTCAATAACGGAAATAGCTTACAAGAACGGGCTGGCAACAGGTGTGGTAAGCACTTCATCCGTAACACACGCAACTCCCGCCTCATTCGTGGCACATAATGCCGGAAGAGGTAATTATGAAGATATTGCAAAGGATTTTCTCAGAGGTACAGTGGATGTATTTATTGGAGGAGGCGAAGATCATTTCCGAAAGCGTGGTGACAAGGACGATCTGACGGTCAAGCTGAAACAGCAGGGATATGATGTGGTTTACAATCTAGATGATCTTAAAAAATCTGAGTCACGCAAACTTGCCGGACTTCTTGCGTCGGGCCAGATGACGAAAGCAGCTGACGGGAGGAAAGGGATACTTCCTCAAATGGTAAAAAAAGCTATAGAAACCCTGAGCAGGGATAAGGACGGATTCTTTTTAATGGTTGAAGGATCAATGATCGATTGGGGTGCCCACGAAAAAAGTCTTGACTACACTGTTGAGGAGATGATTGACCTGGATGAAGCGGTAAGAGTTGCCTGGGAATTTGCAGAAAAGGACGGACAAACCCTGATAGTTGTAACAGCCGATCATGAAACCGGAGGGCTGACACTTGTCGATGGAAGCATCACTGAACGGAAAGTAGTACCACAGTTCATAGAATCAGGCAGCCATACCGGAGTAATGGTTCCTGTATTTTCATATGGGCCAGATGCAGAAAGATTTTCAGGCATCCATGACAATACTTTTTATCTGAATGAATTTGTCGATATTCTCAATCTGAAAAAATAAAACGTATCTCATATAAAGTCTGAAAATCATGAAATCTCAGTACAAGAAAAATCAGATCAGCAGAAGGCTTATGCTCAGGAACCTGAGCCTGGGTACTGCAGGTGGAGCAATCCTGTTTTCAGGATCGGGATTTGCCTCAGCCAAAAATGATTCAGAAGACAGATCTGTTTCCGGCAAAGTACTTGTTAATAATATTCCGGGTCCGATGAAAATCGTGAAAGTTGAGGGTATCAGGTTCAGCGACAAGATCAGGATAGGAGGGGGCTCAGGAGGAGACGGAAGTACAGAATTCTGCTGGATACGCATTCATACAGATGCCGGCATCGTGGGATACGGTGAGACCTATCCGTCAGTGAATGGTGAACTGGGGAGCCTTAAGGATATTGCATCAGAATACCTGATTGGCAAAGATCCGCGTAACCGGGAATCAATCTGGAAAGCAGTATATAAGTATCAGAGCATGAGAAATGCAGGAGGA
>CAZTDW010000156.1:0-9446 GCA_964611835.1 uncultured Rikenellaceae bacterium
TTGACGCGGGTATGACGGATAAAGCAGAGGAATATTTTCGTCAGGCTCTTTCGCTTGAACCGGAGAATCCGTTAAGAATTAATGCTCTTGCCTGGTTTCTTATAGATAATGAAAGAAACATTGATGAAGGTATGAAACTTATTGAAAAGGCTTTGGAGTCATCTCCTGAAAACTATTATTTTATGGACACCAAAGCCTGGGGATTATATAGGAAAGGAAAATACAAAGAGGCTCTGGATCTGCTTGAAAAAGTCTGGAAATTGAAACCAGTCTATGATCACGAAGTGTATCTTCATTTGGAAGCAGCAAAAAAGGCTGTTGAAGGGCAGAGATAGGAGGGAAGGGGAGCTACCTACGCCAGAACCTTCGCCAAGGCTTCGGTGGCCAAAGGAAGGGGAGAAAATGAGAAGGGGAGGGAGGAAAGACTAAGAGACTTAGGGACTCGACTTATTGAAAGAGCGGAAATTTTCTCATCAGCTCTCCATTTTTCTGTGCATAAGCAGGTCGAGTGCTTCATCGAACGACCCTGCCGCAATTATCTCTCCTGAGTTGACAAAAAAGATCTCATCGGCATTCTCGATCGTGTTAAGGCGATGGGCAATGATAACCCTGGTAGTTGTTTCAGGCAGTTTCTTTATTATCTCATCAAGCTGTTTTTCAGTTACAGTATCGATGTTGGCCGTGGCTTCATCAAGGATAAGAAGCTCCGGTTTGCGTAAAATTGCCCTCATAAAAGCAATGATCTGTTTTTGTCCGAGGCTTATTCCATTACCATTTGTTTGTATCGGCGTATCCAGCCCTTTATCAAAACGCTTAAGCAAACCAGCCAGCTGAACATCTTCCAGGGCCCGTTCAAGCTGTTCATTGGAGAGTCCAGCACATTCAGGGTTGCCGTACAGAATATTTTCACGCACTGTGCCGGAAAACAGAATAGGGTCCTGCAGGATAAATCCTATCTTCGAAGCTCTCTCACAGGGAGTGAACGACCTGATATCCCTGCCATCAAGCAGAATAGTTCCTTTTGTTGCGTCATAAAGCCTGGCAATTAGGGAAGCCGTGGTTGTTTTTCCACCTCCTGTGGGTCCGACAAAAGCATATGTCCTGCCTCTCCGGAGATCGAAGTTTACTTTGTGCAACACTTCTTTCCCGTTAGGATAACTGAACGAGACATCCCCGAAATGTATGTAGGATGCACTTCTGCCGACACTCTTACCATCAATGACTTTAAGATTATTTTCAAACGAAAGAAGATGCATGATCCGGTCCCAGGCTGCCAGCGCCAGCTGAAAGTTGGCCCACAGTGCAGCCATCTGCCGTAATGGATTATAAAAACTGGAAATATAGGCAATAAAGCTTATCAGCAATCCAACGGAAAAATATCCCTTGATAATAAACCATATGCCAAGAGAAAGCACAATAAGCTGACCAATGTTTGAGGCAAAAGTATAAACCGGTGTAAATATAGTATTTGCAATACCAGCCTGTATGGATTTTTCATAATTCTCATGGTTTACTTCCCTGAAACGTTTACGGAAATAATCGCGCCTGTTGAATGCAACCACCACCCTGAAATTTGCAAGGCTCTCCTGTATTTCTGCTGATAAAATACCAAGGCTTTGAAGACTTGCCTCATTCTTCCTCCTGACCCAGGGTGAAAGACTTTTCGTAAAGATCAAAAGAAAAATTGCGGGGGAAAGTGCTGCCAGTCCCAGTGGCAGGTTTATCACCAGAAGAAGTATCCCTGCACCTGTCATGGTAATGAGGCTTCCGATGAACTGCATCAGCGACTGGGAAAAGAACTGGTTCACCTTGTCAGTATCGTTGTTGATACGCGATATAAGATCACCTGCCTTATTCTGGTTGAAAAAATCAAGAGGCAGTTCCTGCAGCTTATTGAACACCGAGTTGCGGAGGCTGAAGAGCATCCGCTGACCTATGCCGCCCATCATGCGCATCTGGGAATAGTTGACGGCAAATGCTATAACATACATTGCCAGGAGTATCCCGGCGAAGAGAAGCACACCTTGATAGTCTTTTGCCTGCACATAATGATCAATTGTGTAACCCACCAGGTACGGACCCGCGAGGCTTAGTCCCGCATTCAGGAAAATAGCCGAAAATGCAACGGTCAGGTTATGTCGTTCACCACTTATAATGGTAATAAGCTTCCTGAGTGATGCCAGTACCGGAAGTTTCCCTGACACTTTATCCGTTACCTGACTCAGATCATAATTCATAATGATGAGTGCTTTTTTGTGAATTGTAGATCTGAATATATTCAGGTGAACTTTCCAGCAGATCATTATGCTTCCCCGAGGCTATTATCTCACCCTCCATAAGAAGTATTATCTGATCATAATGTTTTACCGGCGCTATTTTCTGGGTTACCGACAGGAGTGTAAGGTTGGGGTAATTAGCCTGGATATTGCACAGAACCTTGTCTTCTGTTTTCCTGTCTACCCTTGAAGTAAAATCGTCGAGCAGCAATATTCCCGGATTCATGGCAAGGGCCCTCGCCAGCATTATCCTTTGCTTTTGTCCTCCCGACAGACTGGTCCCTCTTTCGGTGACAATTGTTTCGAGCTTCCCGGGAAGTGATTCTATAAAATCTTCCAGCTCAGCTGTTTTGAGCGCTTTTTTAAGAGATTCTTCGGTTACGGAATCATTGAATGCGATGTTTTCCCTGAGGCTAAGATTGAAAATTATGCTGTCCTGGAATACGAAGCCAATCTGTTTGTGAAATACTTCCCTTGAATATTTTTCAATAGAAATCCCGTCAAATTCAATAATCCCGGAATCAGCAGATATAAGGTTTGTAAGAAGGTAAAGTAACTGACTTTTGCCTGCAGCGGTAGGACCAATAATTGCACACTTGCTTCCGGCTTTGACAGAGAATGAAATATTTTTAAGTATTGGCTTCCCGTCATAGCTAAGTGATATGTTTTTCAGTACAATATCTCCCCTTATATCCGAAATGATCGTTCCTGACTCTGCCGGGGGCGGCTCATCCAGAATCTGCTTTATTCTGCCATATGAAGCTGTCGCTGAAGCTATTATTGTACTCATAAAACCGATCATCATCACCGGGAATATGAGCATTGTCAGATAGCTGTTAAACGCAGCAAAATTACCCAGGGAAAGTGAACCGAAAACAACAAAACGACCACCCAGTGCAAGAATTGTGACAACTGCCAGGTTTGAGGTAAACATTATTGTTGGAATGAGGACTGAAAAAAGCCTTACTATAGATAATCCCAGTTCCCTTGATTCAATGTTCTTTTCAAGGAATTTCTGACTCTCCGGCTGCTGAGAATTCAGTACTCTTATTATTGCAGAACCCAGTATACTTTCGTTTATTATCCTGTTAAGAGCATCAATAACCTCCCTGCTTTTACGAAAAAGTACCCTTACTTTCCTGAAAACAATATAAAAGGCGAAGGCAATGACAGGTACCATCAATAGGACAGCAAGTGCCAGTTTCAAATTAATCATTATCAGCAGAACTGATGCGCCTGCAATTACAAACAGAGACGATATGATGGTAACAAATGCCTGTGAAACAAACATTTTCACCGAGTCCATGTCTGAAGTCAGGTTTGTAAGAAGTTTTGCCGGGTTCGTTTTAAGTATGTAGGAATAACTCTGATGAGATAATTTAATTGCCAGCCTGTTTCGCAAATCTTTTGCAACTCTCTCAGCTGTTAAAGTCTGCACTACACCCTGGAGGAAAGTGAAGACAAATATCCCGGATGCAGCAAGAAGGAATTGAATAATAATCTTTCCGGCGTTAAACCTGTTTACAGTGAAATCATCAATGCCTCCTGCAATAATCTTGGGTATGAGCAAATTAATACCACTTCCTCCAAGGGCCATAATGATCAGCAGAATTACAATTCCCTTGTAAGGTCCAAGCAAGCTGAATAAACCTGATTTATGACCTGTGCCTGTCTCTGGTATTTTGGCGGATCTGCGCATCCTGATCTGAAATAATATGCAAAGAAACCTATTTAAAACCAATTTTTACCAAAAAACAGAAAGATGGAAATGGCATTGCAGGTTCGTTGCATGCAACGAACCTGCAACGAACCATATTATCTCCATTTTATGGGATTATTCCTGATATATTTCCTGATCCGGGATAATTGTCCCTTCGTACAAATAATTGTATCATAAAACCGTGATTGCCATGAAAAATCACCATTAATCAGACGGGCATCTCTCGTAACTGCTGATTTGTAAGACCGTATTACAACAGATAATGATCCTGGTTTGGGGGATATACATGACATGGTTTCATTTTTGCCGGGGACATTATAAGGTGTTGGTGGGTTCGTTGCATGCAACGATTGAGGGTTCGTTGCATGCAACGATTGAGGGTTCGTTGCATGCAACGAACTTACAACAGTTTTTTTCAAATTCCTGTTAATGATGATAATACCATGGATATGATCGGGCATGATGACAAATTCGTCCAGTGTAATATTTGGAAAATGTTGGGGTATTTCATGCCACAAATTAAATGCTATACTGCCTATATCTGATAATTGAATTTCTCCATTCACAATAGTCCCAAACCATTTCCTTTTATCCCCGGTACATATAGTAACAAAATATTTCCCTGGCAGTGAATAGTCACGTCCGGGATACCGTAATGAAATATTATGCCACCTTTTTTTATAAAATGGATACATTCTTAAAATGCAGCGATCATTACAAATATAAACAATATTATCTGCCATTTCCTCACTTCGATAGTCAAACTTCTGGCTTCCGGTCTTAAGGTCTTCGGTTCCAGCTGATGAGAGGTTCGTTGCTTACAACGAACCTACGAATATACATTTCAGGTTTCAGGCTAAATATTCTTGACTCACATTCATCAGTTTTTTAACTTTAACATATGACCGTGACAAGGATAATCCGCTGCTTAACAAATTTTTATATGGCACATAATGTTTTTATAAGCTACTCAAGCGTCGACACGGCTGCTGGTGAATCTGTCTGTGCCATACTTGAACAAAATGGCATAGGCTGCTGGATAGCACCACGTATATTACACCGGGGCTCGATTTTGCAGAAGCCATTATGGATGGCATAAAATCATCGAAAATATTTATCCTGGTCTATTCATCAAGCTCGAACACCTCCAAACAGGTAATCAGGGAAGTGGACCGGGCAGTACATTTAGGGCTTCCGGTCATTAATGTCAGGCTCGAGGAGTTACCCCTGTCAAAACAACTTGAGTATTACCTGAGCAGTGTTCAATGGCTCGATGCAAAGACCTCTCCGTCGGAAGAGCACATAAGCCGCTTGTCAAAAGTGGTTAAAATGATGCTGTCGAAAGATAAGATGATGGATGATGACCTTGAAAAGGTTATCAGAGTTGGAGAGCTACGGATGAGACAGGAAGAAAAATCCATTGCTGTTCTTCCCTTTATAAACGACAGTCCTTACCAAAGGTGAAAAGACGATAAGTCATTTGGTGCTTTCCTGTGTCATTCATTGTAAAAGGCTGAATAGCAACTGAATAACTACTGAATGACAATTGAATGACAACTTAAGGACTAAAAGCATCCAATATAACTAAGCACCTTTCATTATGTATTTCAAAGTCAGTTAAGCAAAGATTCATTGTATTTATGTCGAATATATTAGACAATTTATTAATATATTTGTCGTATTAAATCGACAGTATTATGGAAAGTCTTTTTGAATTTCAGGAGAATATTCTTCGTACTGTAACAAATGATTTCCGCAGGTATCTCCATGACCGGATCAACTGGAACCATCGTATGATAGGAATCAAGGGACCGAGAGGAGCAGGAAAAACCACTTTGATGTTACAGCGTCTGAAATATGATCTTGAATTGCCTCCCAATGCCCTTTATATCACTGCTGATCATAACTGGTTTTATAATCACACCTTACTGGATACCGCAAATGACTGGCAAAAGCAGGGCGGAGAGATACTGTTTATAGATGAAGTACATAAGTATCCGAACTGGTCAGTGGAACTAAAGAATATATATGATGGATTACCTCATATGAGAATAGTTTTTTCTGCCTCGTCCGCATTGGAAATTTACCGGGGAGAAGCAGATTTGAGCAGAAGGGTTATTACTTATCTTCTGCCGGGGCTCTCCTTCCGGGAGTTTCTTAATTTTACCCGCAAAAGTGATTACAAGGCAGTAAGATTAGGTGAAATAAGACATAGTCATCAGCATCTAAGCAGAGTTATCTGCGATGATTTTCACCCGCTGCCTGCTTTTCGAAGTTATCTTGAAGCAGGATATCTTCCCATAATTGCAGAGGGAGAAGACACTTACTTTATAAAGCTGAAGCAGGTGATAAATACAATTGTTGATGTTGATCTTGCCTATATTGCTTCATACAACTCGGGGACGGCAGTAAAAGTCAAAAAGCTGCTTGCAGTTCTTGCAGAATCAGTACCGTTTAAACCGAATATTGCTGCACTGGCGAGAAAGCTTGATTTGAGCAGGGACAGTGTCTATCAGTATATTTATCAGCTGAGGGATGCCAGGTTAATAAATACCCTGAGAGCTGAAGGAAAGGGTATCTCAACTTTACAAAAACCGGAAAAGATATTTCTGGAAAACAGTAATCTTGCACATGCACTTATTGAAAATCCTGATATCGGGAATATCAGGGAAACCTTTGTTCTTAACCAATTGCTTAATGCCGGACATGATGTAAGTGCATCATCAGACGGGGATTTTCTGATCAGGGAACTTACCATTGAGGTTGGCGGTAAAGGCAAATCAGTAAAACAGGTAAAGCATCTTGATAATTATCTGATAGCTGCAGACAACATAGAAACCGGTTCAGGGAACAAGGTGCCTGTCTGGTTGTTTGGGTTCCTTTATTAGATCAGGGATAATCTCATTAGACTACTCATGGAGAAGGCTGCAGGTGAATTCATATCTCATTTCCATATAGATCCGGATAAAAGGTCAATGGCAGGCTCTCCCAGGAGGGGAACCACGCATTCTCCCCTTCCCCCTTCTCCCACTCACATCTTCCAGGTGTATATCATAAATTTTTGCATTGCGTCTCTGACTTTCATAACTTTATAATTACAAACGATTGCCATGGCAAGCCTCATTCCTGGTTATGAGTATGACATCTTCATAAGCTACCGCCAGAAAGACAACAGACACGATGGCTGGGTGACAGAATTTGTCAATAATCTTAAGGGTGAACTTGAATCAACTTTTAAAGAAGAGGTAAGTGTTTATTTTGATATCAATCCCCAGGACGGACTCCTTGAAACACATGATGTGGATGAATCCCTGAAGGAGAAGCTAAAATGTCTTGTTTTTATCCCTATACTTTCGAGAACATATTGTGATCCCAGATCTTTTGCATGGGAGCATGAGTTTAAACCGTTTGTTGAACAGGCATCAAAAGATCAGTATGGACTGATGATAAAACTTCCGAATGGGAATGTTGCCAGCAGGGTTCTTCCGGTCCGAATCCATGATCTTGATGAATGCGACATAAAACTCTGTGAATCGGTACTGGGAAGTTTTTTGAGGGGTGTGGAGTTTATTTACAAGGAACCCGGAGTGAACAGACCGCTTCGTTCGAATGAAGAAAATCCTCATGACAACCTTAAACATACTGTTTATCGAAACCAGGTAAATAAAGTCGCCAACGCCATTAAAGAAATAATTATGGCGACAGGAAACCTGGAACAGAAGCCTGAAGCCGATGAAAAAAGAGTTATCAGGCCGGAACCATTACCAAAGAAAAGCCAAAGGATAAAGATTTTTGCGGGTGTGGTTATTCTGATAAGTTTAATTATTATTGGATTGTTCCTTGTTCCAAAGCTGTTTAAGTCAAGAGAAACCTCAGAAAAATCAATAGCAGTCCTTCCTTTTAAGTTGCTCAGTGATGAGCCTGACAAACAATTTCTTGCTGACGGAATGATGGATGCGATTACACTTCATCTCTCAAAAATCAATGATCTGAGGGTGATGGCCACTACATCAGTTGAGCAGTACAGGGGTACTACAAAGACAACAAGTGTCATCGGAGAGGAACTTAATGTCGAATATTTGCTGGAAGGGAGCTTCCAGAAATTCGGGGAAGAGACAAAACTCATCGTTCAGCTGATCAGAGCGAGTGAAGGAAGTCATGTGTGGGCAGATGAATACAACGGCAAATGGAGTGATGTTTTTTCGTTGCAAAGCGAAGTAGCGCGAAAAATAGCATCTGAAATGATGGTTGCCCTTACTCCTGAGGAAGCCGAGTTGATGGAGGAAAGGCCAACGGAGAATCTGGAGGCTTACCAGGCTTATTTGCGGGGCCACTATTATGCCAGTCAGCCTCACTTTACATATAAAAACTGGAGGCTGGCACTTCAGAATTTCCAGGAGGCAGCTGAAATGGATACTGCTTTTGCGCTTGCCTACGGTGAGCTGGCTCATGCCCATGCAAGGATGATATACCTCAGGCAGGACTTGTCAGAATCACGATATGAACTGGCAGACCGTGCAGCAGAAAAGGCACTAAAGCTGGGAGCCGGTCAGGCAAGGGTACATCTTGCCCTGGGTTATTACTACTT
Organism: uncultured Rikenellaceae bacterium; assembly: GCA_964611835.1. Classification (GTDB taxonomy): domain Bacteria; phylum Bacteroidota; class Bacteroidia; order Bacteroidales; family VadinHA17; genus LD21. The sequence goes on from CAZTDW010000156.1 coordinate 8,585, forward strand.
ATATGCTTACCGGGATACGGAAAAGGCTCTCATGCATCTGGAACAAGCAGAGAAAGGCCTTCCGGGTAACGTTGATATTATGATCGAAAAGTCTGAGATTATTGTGACACTGGGCCGCTGGGAGGAATTTATCCGGTTGCTTGAGAAAGCCGAGAAGCTGAGTCCGAATGATGCAGGTATACCATCTGAGCTGGCTTTGGGCTACTGGTATACCCGCAGATACAGCAAAGCTGTTGATGCCAGCAACAGGGCTATTGCTATTGCTCCCAACAGCACATGGCCCTACCTGTATAAAATATTTTCATACTGGAGCTGGAAAGGACCGTGCAAAGAATCACAGGAAGCCCTTCAACACATTAATAAGGAACATGAATGGTATCTGTTCACGTTATGCTGGCAACTTATGTTTGAAGGAAATTTTGCGGAAGCACTTCAGGTAATGTCAGATACCTCAAGGATCTGGAACACACACACAAAAATGTGGGCAACACCGCGAACCATGTTCAATGCAGTAATTTACGACTACCTGAATGAACCTGACCTGGCGCGTGAGGGTTATGAAGAAGCAGCGTTATTGCTTGAAAAGAAGATTTCTGAAGTTCCTGCCGATCCTAGATACCACAGCTCCCTGGGTATTGTGTATGCAGGTTTGGGAAGGAAGGAGGAGGCTATAAGGGAAGGATTAAAAGCTGTGGAATTGCTGCCGGTCTCAAAGGATGCTGTATACGCAATACCCTATTTATGTGATCTGGTGTTGATATACACTAAAACTGATGAGTATGGCCTGGCTCTTGAAACGCTGGAACATCTTCTTTCAATACCCTCTTGGCTATCTCCGGCATGGATTAAACGGGATTTCCGT
>CAZTDW010000157.1:0-9362 GCA_964611835.1 uncultured Rikenellaceae bacterium
ATTTATTACTGCACGTCCTCCTATCTCAACCTCCTGTGATTTCATTCCAACATATGAAAAAATAAGAGTGGTTGCGTTCTGAGGTACGGCAAGCGAATATTTACCATTAGCATCGGTCACAGTACCAATGGTGGTACCTTTGACCTGAACAGTAACTCCGGGTATCGGGCCTTCCCCCTCTGCAGCGGAAGTCACTGTACCGGTAATCAGCCTTGTCTGTGCCAATAAGCTTTGGACTCCCATAAACACAAACAAAACAAATAATAGTAATAGTTTCTTCATAAGAAATTAGTTTTAGGTTAGAATTTAACACAACAAATATATTCGTTTTTTTACGTTATCAAAAAAAACATTTATTTTTCTTAATATTTTTTGTTTAATACAAACTAAACTAATCCAGTCCATGGGCTGTGTGAGATTAATTTAATCAGCACAATAAACTACTCAATATAAGTGAATTGAAAGTTATTTATTTGTAATCAGCCGGCCCTTTTTGAGTTCCTGTGCAGCAATGCACAATTCATTATAAACTTCATCGCCAAATACCCTCATAAGAGGTGGCTTCAGGAATTCATATACATAAATACCTTCTTTGCTTCCGCATTCTCTTGCATGAGAGCAAATAGACAGTTCCTGATAATTGACTGCAGTAAAACTCCGATAATTCTTAATTCTGACAGGAAACAAGTGACAAGAAACAGGTTTCCGGAATGCAATTTTCCCCTCCTGCCAGGCCTTCTCAATACCGCACATAAAAATGTTTCCCTCCAGGACAGCATATGCACATTCCTCATTACCGATAAGGGGGGTTACATGATCATTCTCAAAATCTATTGTGCTTGTTCCTTCATTTTCAATAACTTCTATTCCTTCACGACGAAGATATGGCCTGACATCGGGCCATATTTCATCAAGGACAAGTACTTCCTCATCTGACAGCGGAGCGCCCGAATCACCATACCTGCAACAGTTGCCGAGGCACCCGTTCAGATCGCACCTGAATTTCTTTTCAAGAATATCCAGACTGAAAATTATGTCGCCGATTCGGAGCATTTTTACCTCTCCCTAAATCCCTCCCCCAGGAGGGAGGGACTTTCTTTTCGATACAAATTTTTTACTCCCCTTCTCTCCTGGGAGAAGGGGCCGGGGGATGAGGTCCTCAAACCAGTATTTTACCCGTCATCTGCTTCGGAACGGGAATCCCCATAATGGTAAGCAACGTCGGGGCTACATCTGCAAGGATACCCTCCTTAATAGTCTTATAATCATCGCTGACAAGTATACTTGGGACCGGATTCAGTGAGTGTGCTGTGTTCGGAGAACCATCTTCATTAAGTGCCTTATCAGCATTACCATGATCTGCAATTATCAGTATATCATATCCTTTAGCCTTGGCAGCATCAACAACCGCGCCTGCACATTCATCAACAGTCACAACGGCCTTTTTAATTGCCTCATACACCCCGGTATGTCCCACCATATCACCATTAGCAAAATTCAGGCATATGAAATCATATTTTTCAGTATGAATTGCTTTTATCACGGCATCCTTAACTCCGTATGCACTCATCTCAGGCTGCAGATCATAGGTGGCGACCTTGGGTGACGGCACCAGTATCCTGTCTTCATTTTGGAAGATCTCTTCACGTCCTCCCGAGAAGAAGAATGTCACATGAGCATACTTTTCCGTTTCGGCAATCCTTAGCTGTGTTCTACCAGCTGAAGACAGGACTTCTCCAATTGTATTATCGGCATTTTCCTTTGGATAAATGATATGCAAACCCCTGAATGTGGCATCATATGGCGTCATGGTACAATAATGGAGAGGTATCGTTTTCATTCCGAATTCAGGCATATCTTTCTGAGTAAGCACGATTGTAAGTTCCTTTGCCCTGTCATTCCGGAAATTGAAAAAGACAACAACATCACCCTCCTTGAGCGTCCCTATCGGTTCATCCTTTTCATCGACAACAACGATTGGCTTCATGAATTCATCGGTTACCTCCATCTCATAGGAAGCCTTCATTGCAGTCAGGATGTCTTTTGTCTTGGTTCCTGTTCCATGCACAATAAGATCATAGGCTTCCTTTATCCGTTCCCATCTTTTATCCCTGTCCATTGCATAATATCTGCCGACAAAAGACGCAACCCTGCCATTTGAATTTTTAAGATGGTCGAGAAGGTTTTTCATATAACCGATGCCACTCCTTGGATCAGTATCCCGTCCATCCCCGAATCCATGTACAAATACATCTTTCAGGCCATAGTCCATTGTCATGTCGCAAAGATGATACAAATGCTTATCAAGCGAATGCACACCGCCATCAGACAGAAGTCCGAAAAAATGAACCTGTTTTTTATTGTCACGGGCATAGGCAAATGCACCGGTAAGTACAGGATTATTACGTATCTCTCCTGTTTTGCATTCCATATTGATCTTTACCAGATCCTGGTAGATTATCCTTCCGGCTCCTATATTCAGATGTCCGACTTCCGAATTGCCCATCTGTCCTTCGGGCAGACCTACATCCTCGCCCGACGCATGAAGTATGGAACAGGGATAATTATTTTTCAGTTTAGTGAGATTAGGCGTCGGTACCTGGCTGATCACATCCGCAACTGAACCATCGCCTATTCCCCATCCGTCGAGTATCATTAATAGTGTCTTCTTGTTTTCCATATATCAAACTGCTGTTTTTCAATCAAACAAAATAGTAATAAAAGAGTTTAATCCCTGACGTTTGTCAGGAATGCAAAAGTAAAGAAAATTGTTTCCCAAAGAGGAATTTTATCTTATTTCTCTTATTCTGATCCTGTGTTCAGGATCCGGGCAGGTCTTCTCGTACTCAATGTCCCTGCCCACATAGGCAAGCCATTCGTCGGGAGTAAAGTTTCTTGTAACATACATACATCCGTCTGCAGCAAAAGTGTCTGCGTAGGTGGGGCGGATGATCATATTATCCTTATCTGATGAGCTGCCTGAGATTATTACACTTCCGTCGGAGCTGAATTCATAAGCAAGGACCAGTCCTCCGTTATCGGCAAAGCTTACGGGTATGGCTGAAAGATCGCTCTCTTCCCAGAGTTTAAGAATCCCGTCACCTCCCGAGGTTGCAATCTGAGGCTGCCGGCTGTTGAAGCGGATATCTGAAATTTCGCCGGTATGAGCCCTGAATTCTGCAATGATTTCCCTTGTGCCGATATCCCAGATCTCAACCATTCCGTCATCATAACCAACTGCAATCTTTTCCTCGTCAGGTTTGAACTTTATTGTCTTAATAGCTTTGCCTTCTGATCCGATACTGAAATTGTCCGATCTGACGTCGGGATTCCATACCAGTGCCTTCCCTTCATTTCCAATGCCTGCTATGTATTTGTTGTCAGAAGAAACATCAATGGATGTTATCTTCATTTGTCCGGTCGACATGTCAACCGATGTTCTTGCCGCGAGATCCCATTTGAGAACTTTTCCGTCAAGAGCCCCTGAATACAGATATTTTCCGTCGTATGAGAATATGAGTGATTTGATTTCTTCGGAATGTCCTTTCAGATCATATCCGGGAGAATCATTGCCGTTGATCGGGATCATCCTTATGCCTGCATTCTGCCCCCCGCATGCAAGCCAGTCTGCGCCGGGGCTTACAGCAAGTACCCCAAAAATTTCAGAGCCTGAATAAAGGACCTTGTAAGTCTGCTCATTATCCCCGGGAGTCCATCTAAGGATCCTGCCATCCGTTCCTGTAGAAATAAACTCATTTTTCCCGGGAACAACCGCCAGGTCACTGATTCTTCCCTCGTGTGCCCTGAAGGATTTGTAATGGGAGCTTCCGCGGTTTTTTGCAATATTATATAGTCCGTGATAAACATCGGCATCGTTTCGCGATCCCTTGTTTCGCTTGTTTAACAGGTATGCCTGGTATGCCAGCAGAGCCTGCAGGTCTGTCTGGTCTGACATCTGAAGAGATCTGAGCGACATTGATTTTGCAACAGAGATCATACGCAACCTGCCAGTTTCAATTCTCTGCTCTGTTGCCTCTTCCGCCTTAAGTTCAGCAAGAATTTTTTCGCTGTTTGCCAGATCAGTCTGTCTTTTTGAAGAAATTGCTGTCTTCTGGGCTTCCTCCCTTAGTATTCTTTCCCGTTGCTCCTTAAGATTGGCATCAATGATAAGGGAATCTGATTCGATCGATTTTCTGATTGCCAGAGTTGCAAACTGATCGGCCATTTTTTTCTGCTCTGCAACCTCATTCTTTTGTTCCTCAGCAGCCCTGAGCTTCCTTTCCGTGGAAAGCTTTGAAATAAAAATGCCTGCCATAGCCAGGGTTGTGAATATTACAAGACCACCAAGAATAGATGAGATGATCCTTATCCGTTTCAATCTCCATCTCTGTTGCCTTGCTTTCCTTTCCTCTGACTCAAGAAATTCCTTTTCGCTTGTGCGAAGATATACGATGGCTCTTTCAAAGGCCGGATTATATTTACGTGCCCATTCGAGAGAGGGCTTGTTCTTTTCCCGCCAGTCAATTGCAAGCTGAAGGTCAGGTTGTTTTAACAGTGTCGCCTTTCCCTGCTGATATAGCTCTGAAGCTTCAGAAAGCCGCAGATACATCTGCACAGATTCTGCTTCCTCCTCAATCCATTTCTTCAGCCTTGCCCACAAATGCATAAGGCTATCGTGCGAAAGATCTATTATCGAATCATCGGTAAGTTTGACATTACCGGAAGGGGTAAGAAATGAAACGGACGGATCCCTGAATTTACCGATGACTTCCGAAAGCTCTTCCCCGGTGCAGCCTATCGCCTCCCGGATTCTTTTTAACTTCATGGGATAACGGATCCCTTTATTGTCCTGACCTTTCCCGGTGATTGTTTTGAAAAGGCGCTCACAGATTTTCCTTCCACTGTTGCTCAGATCCTCAAAGACGGAATCGGCATGGTCAGATATTGAATCCTTAATGGTTCCTGCCGATTCATATTCAGCAAAAGAAATTTGCCTTTCAGGTTCATCGAGTTCCTTCCAGAGAGACCACGTCCTCATCAAGGCATGCTGTACCACGGGCAGGTAGTCAATCCTGTCCCATGCATCACCGATTATTGTATCAACCAGGTCAGCATCAATTGATGAACCAGCCTTCATAACAGGTCCTTCAATAACTTTCCTGAAATTTTCCCTATTAATTTTCGACAGGAAATAATTACTGTCATTAATGAGCCCTGCAAGTTTTTTGTATTTGGCACATTCTGAAAGCATATCCGCCCTTATAGCTATAACCATAAAGAGGTTCTGCCTGCCTCCCGCTGCAGCTGTCACGACAAGGTCGACAAACCGCTGGATCTCCTTTTCCGGATCCGTGATGTTTTCTATTGATCCGTACCTGAAAAGCTCCTCGAACTGATCAATGATAATAAGTACTCTGTCGCCAGGCTTGAACGAAAGTCTGTCTGCGGCCTTTAAGATTCCTGCAGGGTCATTTCTGAGGATATCAAGAATTTCGGAGGAAAGTTGTTCTTTTTTATTACCGTCACTGACATTTTTCACCAATTCAGCAGCCAGGTTTCCGGCAGGATCATTTCCGGGCCTGACCGAAAAAACATTCCATCCAACCTTGCTGTTGGATGTGAGGCTACTTATATTTGAAAGTATTCCGCAATTGATAAGTGATGATTTGCCTTCTCCTGATGCTCCGATGACAGCCAGAAACCGGTTATTCAGAAGTTTCCCTACGGTATCATCACTTTCATTGTCCCGGCCGAAGAAAAAATCATTTTCTTCAGGACTAAACGGCCTTAATCCAGGAAACGGATTGGACTTTTCACCTTTAATATTCATGGACCATTGCGGTTAAGGGTTATTCTTCTAATCTTTCTAAATATTCATAGATCACCAATGAATCATCCGGATCATAAAACCTGAACAATTCAATTGCTGTCAGAGGTAAAACATAACAAAATGATTCAGCTTGCATCAAACCTGCAATAACATCCTCAATCCTTTTATCGGATATATAACGTAAGGTTGTCTGATTTTCTTTTGTGTTGGTCCATATAATTGATTCAGGCAGTAATCTTATCTCTTCATGGTTGTTACTGTCAATATATCTCATCCTTTCGGCAAGGAGCAATAGCTTTTCCTCGTTCAGCCGGGAAAATACAGATGAAAGAAATCCTGTTTTTTCAAAAAGAAGGTCTCTGTTATGCTCCTGGTTTTCCACAAATGGGGCAATTCGTAAACGATCATTTTCTGAAAGTCTTTCAGATATACCTGCAAACATTTTATTGTCAGAACTGCTCAGGAGTCTTGCAGCCTCTTCCTTAAGTATCGATTCGGGGCTGAAGAGCAGGGCGGCCACCGATTCCAGCAAATGTTTCTCACCGGTCGTCTTTATAGTTCTGATTGCACAAGCTTTTGTCCAGACATTCAATACATTGTAATCACAATTTATTATCTCTTCAGGCAATGTTTCACGACGTGGAAGGTCGCATGGGAAATAATGCTGCAGTTTTTTCAGGATTTTCCTGTCATCTTCCGCAACAGATATATTCTTTTTTCCGGCGCGGCCGTCAGAGAACAAAATATCAGCCAATTCTGGTATCAGCTTACCGTAATTATCAGGGTCGCGTCTTTTTGATGATTCGGGAATAATTGATTTCCCATATGCAAGAACAAGTATGTCAAGCAGAAATTTTTTCCATCTCATGAACTCCTTTTCGATCTGTCCTGCAAGGAATCCATCATTGTTTGCGTCAAGGCTTACTTTCAACGACAGGATCCATGTGAGCTGTCCGAAAGTTTCAAAAATCAGTTTCTTCAGTAGCTCCCTTTCTTCCTCAACTGGTTTAAATCCGCATTTAATAAGGGCTCTTGCTGCTGATTCCCTGACCATTCTGGAGGTTGTCCACAGTCTTTCAAAAACGAACGACATATTTTCTTCCGGACAAATGCCTGAAAAAAGACGCAGAACGGCCCTGCTGGCACTCAGATTTCCTGATGATCTTAAATAAAACCTGGTCAGCTCCTTTCCTGCTTCGCTGCCAAACTCTGAAAGGACGGATAATGCTTCTTCACTTATTTCCGGAACGGTAAGGCATTCACATACCTCCTGTATCATATCCTTTACCCTGAACTTTCCTATTAAACAAAGGGCAAGCCGCCTTAGCTCCGGAGATTTGTCCCTGAGCAGTCTTAAAATTTCTGTAGTCTGGGGATATCTTACCCCTGCAAGAATTCTTCTGGCATTTTCGGCTCTTGACGATTCATCAGCCATTGAAGTTATCATCCGGCCGTTTTTCTCACGCGCCGATTTCTCTTCAATGATCTCAGTCAGCTCCGAGGCCTGCTGCCTGAGACTCTCGCTGAATCTGCTGTCGGTGGTTATTTTTCTTAATGCAGGAAGAAAGTTTATATCATGAGTGTTCCTTGCATAATCGAGGATATGACTGTAAAAATATTTATTATCAGTTTTATCGAGAACCGAAATTTTTCCTGTAATCAGGCCGAAGAAATATGATCTGAAAAGCAGTTTCCCGGGAAATTTACCGCTCAGGTTTAACCAGTCAATTGATTCATTATGCAGATCTGATGTTTCAATGGGCAATAAAATGGGCTTGTTTCCCATAAACCTGGCAGAATTAATTTAACATCCCTAAATTAAGAAATTAAAATTAATAATTACCCTTCCTTCCAATGTCTGGCCAAAGAAATCAGGGAAGAAATATCCGTTTCAAATCCATCAATAGTTAAAGCTGCGCGTGAATACCATTTTTCCCGTTCCAGAAGTTTCTGAGAGATGAAATCTGTAAGATCAACTTCATTAATATTCTTCAACAAAGGCCTTTCTGTTTTTGAATTCAGCAGTCGGTTTTTAAGCTGTGCGGGAGTAAGTTTCAGGTAAACGGTCAGTCCGGAACTGAGCATAAGGTCCATATTGTTATCATGGCACGGGGCTCCTCCACCGGTTGAGACAACCAGATCAGCACTGTTGGCAAGATCATGGAGAACCGTTGATTCCATCTCACGGAACCAGGCTTCCCCCTTTTCTGAAAAGATTTCAGGGATCTTCATGCCGGCTCTTTCCTCTATCCTGTCATCCAGGTCAACAAATGACCACCCAAGGCGGGCGGCAAGTTTTCTGCCCGTTGTCGACTTACCGCTACCCATGAATCCTATCAGGAATATTTTTCTTCCCGGATGCATTATAATTCAAGCTTCATTTGGGCAGGATCAATATGCTGTAACGGGTGCTGAGGTTCTTCATCACCGTTCCCGGCAACCGGATCAGGGGCTTCCTTTTTCACTACAGGCTCTATTTCGCGGATATTATCGACCATAAAACTGGTAAGCCTCTTTCCCTTTGCCTTGTAGCTTTTTACTCCAATGAATTCAGCAACTTCTATTATTTCATTGTCGCGGCTTTTGTGCTTTCCGCCAAAATGTATTTCAAACCTAGGATATTCAACCTCGGTAATACTTAAGAGTTTCGATTCGGGGTGTTCATTTATGAAACATTGTGGCTTTTCTGATTCTTCAAGAACGAATCTTTTCACATAATAAAAATCCTGCTCTGCATCCCAGTAAATAACAGAGTAGACCTTAACCGGATTATACTTTTCAATAATCAGTATATTGTCTTCAAAATGATTTGACAGGTCAAATCCGGTCATCCTGAAATATCCGTCTTTGGTTATTACAAGTAATTTATCATCGCCTCCGAATTCGCCGAGGAAGGTACCCCTTCCGTCAACATTGAGCCTGAACACAGCGTCATCAAACCATATTTTCCTTCCACCCAGGGTTGACAATCCCTTTTCCTTGAGCGTAATCCTGTGAACCGGATTTCTGGTAAGAAGGTTACCCATCGATGATTTACCCTTGATCCCAAGCTGCCCGAAATCGAATTCAAAAATCAGCTTTTTAAGACGTGGCCTGGGTTTATGGTGGACCTTTATTACTTCTGCCTCACCGTTTGGATTAGCGCTGAAATATACAATTTTTGAACCGGGCAGACCCCTTGTAAGATTGTATTCCTTGTCGCGTGTCAATCCGGTAATTGCGCACCTTTTCACGTTAAGAGGTCCGTCCCGGCCATCCTGATACACAATATTATAAATTGTACGCTCATCGTTTTTCAGGAATACCTGTGCATACAGGATATCATTGCCTACAAACACCTTATCGGCTACTTTTGTTATGAGGTATCCCCCGTCTTTCCTTATCACAATAATATCATCGATATCAGAACAGTCGCAAACGAACTCATCTTTTTTCAGACCGGTACCGATAAATCCCTCCTTGTAGTTTATGTATAGCTTGGCGTTGTTGGCAACAACTTTGGAAGCTAGAATGGTATCAAAGCTTCTGATTT
>CAZTDW010000158.1:0-9326 GCA_964611835.1 uncultured Rikenellaceae bacterium
TTTACCTTTTTACTTTTTCCTTTTGTCTTTTGTCTTTCATTTCTTCTGTGCAAGCTTTACAATCCCTGCTATGATTGCCTCCGGTTTTGGCGGACACCCCGGAATATATGCATCCACGGGGATGATCTTGTCGACAGGTCCGGCGAAGGTGATCCCTTCCGCAAAAATACCCCCGGTACATCCGCATGCGCCTATTGCCACCACAAGGATCGGTTTCGGGGCCTGGTTATAGATTTCCAGAAGCCTCTCTTTATCCCTCCTGTTAATTGATCCGTTCACAAGAAGCACGTCTGCATGCCTTACGCTGCCGACCAGGAGAATGCCGAACCTTTCGAGGTCGTGCCTGGGTGTAAGACAATCCAGAATCTCAATGTCACAATTATTGCATGAGGCTCCTCCAAAATGAAAGACCCAGAGCGACTTCTTAAAGCAATAACTTTTAAATCCCACAGTTCCGGTTTTTGAAATCTAGTTTATTATATCAGTAACCCAGTGCAATGAGAATAATCGCAACGACCGCGATCAGATTCATCCACACAAGGAAAAAATTCACAGCCTGTTTGATCCTGATCCTTGGATTTGTATTCCTTATCAGTGTGAGCAGCAATACTATCCCAAGAACCTTCAGTATGCTCCACAGGATATTTATTCCGTTCAATCTGAAGCCGCCAAGCAGAATCGCCGCCAAAAGAGCCGGCAGTATCAGAAACATTATGTATTTCGCAAGCTTGATCATCGCATAGGCGGCTCCCGAATACTCAATGAATACTCCATGATTGATCTCTGTTTCCGCTTCAGCCATGTCGAAAGGCACAAGCGCGAGTTTCGCCTGTATGCATAATATTGCAACGATGAACAGCAATACTCCGGAGACACTTGCTGCAAATGGCGATGAAGCCTGTTGTGTGGCGATAATGCTGTTAAGGTCAAATTGCTGGCCGCATTTCATTATTACGCCGGCTATTACCAGCAGGAAAGTAAGTTCATAGCTAAGGATAAGTTTCATTTCCCTCGAACTTCCCACTGAAGCAAGCGGATTGCCTGATGCCAGCGACCCTAAAATATATGAAAATGAAGGTATGGTCAACAGGTAAAATATTACGAGCAGATCGCCCCTGAATCCCGTTGTAATGTTGAAGAGGGGCAGAAGTATGAAAACACCCGCCATGGTAGCCCCGAAAACTGCGAAAACAGGTGCAAGCAAAAAGATCAGAGGCGAACCATTTTTAGGCAATATGGTTTCCTTTACCAGCAGCAGCTTGAAAAAATCATAGAATGGCTGCAGGAAAGGCGGTCCCTTGCGGAATTGTACCATTGCAGTGACTTTCCTGTCGAACCACGACAAAATCGCGCCTGTTACAGCCAGAAAAAGAAATCCGGGAAAAACAAGGAAATAGAAGAAGTTCACTGCCATCAGGTGAGGTTTAAGGTTTATGGTTTAAGGTTTATGGTTTAAAGGTTTATGGTTTAAGGTTTATGGTTCGGGGTTATACAGGTATTCCCGGATAAGGGTATTATCATTCAGTTTGTGAATGTTTTTCTCGGGAGCTTCGTCATTGTCAACCAGCATGGCTACTCCGGGCGGACATGATTCTATGAAGAGGTTAAGCTCTTCATTATCATTAAGGTCATAGAACAGGTCTTTGTTCCTGTGGTGTTTGAAGAAATCGGTCATCATCGTTCCGAAAGGACATATCGTCACACACGATTTGCAGGAAATGCAAAGGTTTGTGTGCCGGTTAATTATCCCATTGCTGTCTTTCTCGAGGGCGTCAGCAGGGCATACGCTGATGCATGGGGCATCCTCGCATCTCCTGCAGGTAAACCTGAATACGGCAAGTTCACGGATAGTTTTAAGCCCCTCCCGGTTAGATGGTCTGTGAAAAAAACCTTCCGGAATTTCATAAGCGGGATTTTCGCTCATGAATGAACGAAGCTTGATCATATCTATCAGTAACCTCTTTGCCATTACTGCCATATTTGAGGTTGGTCTTTTATCTCGTCGTAGGTAAAAACCGGACCGTCTTTGCAGACAAAATATTTGCCCATCATGCAGTGCCCGCATTTGCCCAGGCCGCATGACATGTTCTTTTCCATCGACAGATAGATCTCATCATCCCTGTAGCCCATATCAATGAATTTCAGTGTTCCGAATTTCATCATGATGGGCGGGCCGCAGACAACCGCGACCGAATTCTTTCTGTCGTAGTTGATGGAGCTGAGCAGATTGGTCACAACACCTACCGGACCATCCCACTCTTCATCAGATTTATCCACTGTTCTGTAAGCCTCAAATTTGTCAATACTGTTCAGCCTTGCAAAGAGAGGCTTGTATACACAGTCGGCAGGGGTTTTGGATCCGTAGCATAAGATCACCTTTTCCAGCTTGTCCTTTATGTTTTCAAGGGCATAGAGAAGCGATCTTATGGGAGCCAGGCCGCATCCGCCTCCAAGAATTATCACCACTTTACCGTAAAACTTTTCGACAGGATACCCTCTGCCATACGGACCACGAATTCCCATGAACGCGCCCGGTTTAAGATTATGCATGTGTTCAGTCACATAACCGGTTTTCATTACGGTTACTTCAAGACGGTCGGTCACCAGCGGGGAAGATGAAGGAGTGAACGGAGCCTCACCGATGCCATCAACGGACAATTCTATGAACTGGCCTGTTTCAAATTTGAAGTCAGTTTCCGGAATAAGCACAAAAGTCTTGATAAGAGGCGATTCCTCAATTACTTCGGTAAGGTGTGCCTTTATTGGTTTATATATATTCCTGTCTTCCGGCATAACGGCTTACTTTGACAATTCCAGGAACAATTCATTCTTGTCTATTTTCCCTATGCATCCCTCAGTGCATCTGCCGCATCCTGTGCAGGCGGGAGAATGAAATTTCTGAGGTTTCCATACATATTTGCACATATACCGGTTCCTGAACCTGTCAGGCAGTCTGAAGAGTGAATCCTCTCCACCCGCCACCCTTTCAAAACCCGGATACTGGCACGCATCCATCTGCTTTACCTTTTCAAATTCAGGCCTGTCTATAAGAAGGAAACATGAACACGTAGGACATATGGTAGTGCAGGCACCACATGAAACACACCTGGCAGCATATTTTTTCCAGATCTCAGGATGTGCCTCTGATACCAGCTCTCCTGTAGCTTTATAATCAGGCAGATCCCTCCATGCTTCCCTGAGCATCGCTTCTGCCTTCATATGGGCGTTTTCTGCTTCTGAAACCAGATCGGCAGCCGCCGGCGCAAGATCAGTAAGAAAACTGTTTCTGAAATTGCTTCCTTTCTCTGAGATCACTCTGAGCAAAACAACATCGCCAACAATCATAACCGCCATATCGGCACCATCTTCTGACCAGGGTTTGATGCCATAGGCTGTGCAATGGCAATGATCCTTCATCTCCAGACAGTCGGAAGAGATTATTATAGTGTTCTCCCTTTTGTTCCTGTAAAAAATATCATTGAAATCCCTGTCTAGGTAAATCTCGTCCAGTATTTTCAAACCAGCCACATCACAACTGGGGGATCCCAGAATCAACCTCTTTTTCCTGAGGAATTCACCCGAGGTGACATTCTCCCTGACCGGAAGGAAAAATGTTTTCAGGGATGTTGACGGCTTGGGGACATTGTAGATTATATCTTTGATATTGTCCTGTCGTATTGGTTCATAGTCAATACTGAACTCGTTTCTGACAGTTGCAAAAACAGAAAAGGATAACAGAAGCTGATCCAGCATTTTATCCCAATCACTCTTTTTTATGCTCAGATATTGCATTTATGTGAGATGATTCACATATAAAAATATAATCAATGAGTATAAAAATCAATAAAAAAAGTGATTATTTTAACCTTGTATTTTGATAAATATCATTAATAAGCTTAATATCAGATTAATATAATTATTTTTAAAATAATTAAAAATTTTATAATTTTGACATAACTACAATTAAATATAAATTTGATGTGAAACAAATCACAAAATACATAATAAAAAACAGCCTGAAGCGAATTTTTCTTTACCGCGCCTGTCTTGCAAGGTTGAAAATGATGGGCGTTGAAAAGGTATTTTCCTATACTCTTGCAAATGAAACCGGCGTCACTTCCGACCAGGTCAGAAAGGATTTCTCGGAATTCGGGATAAAGGGAAACAAGAGGGGAGGGTATGCAATAAATGAGCTTCTCGAAAAAATGGAGACTATTTTCCATCGCAACAAGGATCATAATATTGTGCTTATTGGAATGGGAAACCTTGGCCTGGCTCTTTCCAAGTACAGCAAGTTCGTGCAGCGCAATATGAATGTTGTTGCAACTTTTGACATTGATCCTTTCAAGCAGAAGATACGGTCCGATATCCCGGTCTATTCAATGGGCCGCCTGAAGGAGATCATTGACCGGTTCCGGGTTAAGGTTGCCATAATAGCTGTTCCGGAGATTTCTGCACAGGAGGTGTGCGATGAGCTTATAAGGCAGGGAATAAAGGGGATAGTCAATTTTGCACCTGTTCTGCTGAAAGTTCCGCCCGACGTGGTCGTAAACAATGTCAACCTTTGTGATGAACTGGAAAGCGTAATTTATTACGTGCATAAGCTGATGAAGGTCGACGGACTGAAAAATATTGAATTATTATACAGGGATATGAAATACTGATCAGGGGACTGGTACAGGGTGTGGGATTCCGTCCTTTTATATGCAGGCTCGCCGGGAAGTATGGCATTTTCGGTGAAGTGAAAAACCTGAATAATGGCGTGGCTATTGCCGTCGACTGTGACCGGAAGACAATCGACAGTTTCACCAACGACATTCTGGAGCTTGCACCACCGGCTTCCAGGATAAAGGCAATTGATCTGGCGATGAAACCGGTTGCCGGTTTTGATAATTTCAGTATCGTGACCAGCAGCCTGCTCGATGACCAGATCACCGAAGTAAGTCCCGACATTGCCGTTTGTGAAGACTGCATTGAAGAAATGTCAACTGATGAAGGAAGAATTGATTATCCCTTCATAAACTGCACTAACTGCGGTCCCCGCTTTTCCATAATCATGGAACTGCCTTACGACAGACCTGCCACCACTATGGATGAATTCATTATGTGCAGCCGGTGCAATTCGGAATATAACAATATCCTCGACCGCAGGTTTCATGCCCAACCTGTTGCTTGTAACAACTGCGGACCTCATTATATTCTTAAGGATAATGGAAGGGTAGTCTCTGACCTGTACGATATAATTGCGGAAATATCACTTAAAGTGGAATCAGGGGAGTGTGTGGCTGTGAAAGGGATCGGAGGTTACCACCTGATGTGCAATGCCCTGAATGAGGAGGCTGTTTCAAGACTCCGCTACAGAAAACAGCGCGATGCAAAACCCTTTGCAGTGATGTTCAGGGATCTTGGTGCCGTCAGGGAATATTGTTTCCTCGATCCGGACGAAGAAGAGGTGCTGACCTCGTGGCGCAGGCCTGTTGTCCTTCTCCGGCAGAAAAAACAGCTTGCATACAGTGTCAGCAATGGCCTTGTCACCACAGGAGCAATGCTTCCATACATGCCTTTCCACTATCTTCTTTTAAGGTCACTGAAAACACCGGCCGTGGTGCTGACAAGCGGTAACCTGTCTGATGAACCGATCATAACAGATGATGATTCGGCTGAAAAGCAGTTAATGAGCGTGGCTGATGCAATCGTATCAGGCAACAGGAAAATACACAACAGGACGGATGACTCTGTAGTTCGAATCATTAACGGTCAACCTGCCCTTATAAGACGGTCGCGGGGATTTGTTCCCCACCCCGTAGATCTCAGCTTTATTGTAAACGGTATACTTGCCCTTGGGGCCGAGCAGAAAAACACCTTCTGCATAGGCAAAGGCTCCCAGGCGTTGCCGGGTCAATACATAGGCGACCTCAAAAATGCAGCCACCTGTGACTTCTATGTTGAATCAATTGATCGCTTCACCCGGCTTTTCCGGTTCACGCCCTTATATCTCGCCTGTGACCTTCATCCCGATTACTATTCAACCCGGTATGCATGCTTTCTTGAAGAGCAGTACGGCATACCCCTGGTCAGGGTACAGCACCATCATGCCCACATAGCATCATGCATGGCAGAGCATGGTTTGGATGAACCCGTTACCGGGATCTGTTTTGACGGGACAGGTTTCGGAACTGACGGACAAATATGGGGTGGTGAATTCCTGCTGGCCGGCAAAGGAGAATTTACACGATACACTCATTTCGAATACGTGCCTATGCCCGGAGGCGACAGGGCTGTTGCCGAACCCTGGCGGATGGCTCTTTCTTATCTGTACAAGTATTTTGGAGATACACTGGATTACAGGGATATTGGACCTTTCAGCTCGATAGTTGAGAGCGAGTTCATTCTGGTGAAGGAAATGATCCGCAATAATGTCAATTCCCCTCTGACTTCAGGCGCAGGAAGGCTTTTTGATGCTGTTTCCGCCCTCACCGGGATCTGCCCGGGGTCAGCATTTGATTCAGAAGCGCCGATGCGCCTTGAATCTGCAATTAACTGCAATACAAACGATTTTTATCCTTATTCTGTAAACGGACCGGTATCTTTCAGAAAAACATTCGAAGCGCTGCTTGAAGATATCATTAGCAGGAAAACATCAGTTTCCCTGATTTCAGCAAAATTCCATAACACGGTCGCACGGATTATTCTGGATGTATCTGAAGAAATGAGGGATAAGTATTCTGTTGATAAGGTAGTCCTTTCAGGAGGTGTATTTCAGAATAAATACCTCCTCGAAAAAACTGTCAGCAGCCTTCAGAAAGCAAAATTAAGGATTTATACAAATAGTCAGGTGCCATCAAACGACGGGGGAATCTCTCTCGGACAGATGGCGGTTGCATCAAAATTTTTCGGATTATGTGTCTGAGTGTACCTGCGCTGGTTGTCAGCATTCAAGGAGATACTGCCGAGGTTTCGGTGGGTGGAGCACTTTTTCGGGCCGGACTTCAGATGGTGGAGGGCGTCAGAAAAGGCGATTATATTTTGCTTCATGCCGGTTTTGCGATTCAGAAAATCAGTGAGGAGGAAGCACAGGAGACACTGAAGCTGCTTCGGGAGCTTGAAGATACGGGAACCCCATGATCCTTTTATGAAATCTCCATATGATGAAATACATTGAGGAGTTCAGGGACAAGGATTTGATAATGAAATTGATCCGGCAAATACGGTCAGTTGTGCGGGGGAAATATGCCTTTATGGAAGTGTGCGGAGGACATACATCCGCAATTCATCGTTTTGGAATACCTTCGTTGCTGCCTGAGAATATCAACCTTGTTTCAGGTCCGGGGTGCCCGGTATGCGTAACCGGTACTGATTTTATTGACATGGCTGTAGCTATTGCCTGCCTTGATAATGTGATAATTGCCACTTTCGGCGATCTTATGCGCATTCCCGGATCTTATTCCTCGCTTGAAAAAGAGAAAGCAAAAGGCGCTGACATAAGGATTGTATTTTCAGGACTCGACGCGCTTGATATAGCCAGGGAGAATCCCGGGAAAAAGGTAGTATTTCCCGGGATAGGATTCGAGACCACGGCACCGGCAACTGCTGTGACGGTACGACAGGCAAGGAATGAGATGCTAAGGAATTTTCTTGTATTGAGTGCCCATAAGTTGATGCCTCCGGTTATGGAGGCGGTTGTTAATGACGGTGTAAGGCTCGACGGATTCATATGTCCGGGGCATGTGGCAGCCATTACTGGTTCGGGTATTTTTAATTTTCTGCCTGAGAAGCACCGGATCGGATGCGTTATTGCCGGCTTCGAGCCAACCGACATTCTTCAGTCGATACTGATGCTTGTCAGTCAGGTGAACCGGAAATCGCCTTCGGTTGAAATTGCCTATACACGCGCAGTTACAACTGCCGGCAATAAGGTCGCCCTTAAAATAATGTCAGAGGTTTTTGAACCTGCCGAAACTATCTGGAGAGGTTTTGGAAAAATCGCTGGAAGCGGACTGAAGCTCAGGGAGGAGTTTGCTGAATTTGATGCGGAAAGGAGCTTTGGGATCCGGATTGAGCCAGGCATTGAAAATCCCTCCTGTATATGCGCCGGCATTCTGAGAGGTTTCAGAAATCCCGGTGAATGCTCACTGTTCGGAACAGGATGCACTCCCGATAATCCCGTTGGCGCATGCATGGTATCTCCTGAAGGGGCATGCAATTCATTTTACAGGTATTCGGCATATGAGTGAAAAAATAACTTTGAGTCACGGCAGCGGAGGCAGGCAATCGGCCGAACTGATAAAAAAGGTGTTTGTCAGCCGTTTCCGTATGTCAGGGCCACTGACTGATTCTGCTATTCTGGAGGAGGAGGGAAGCCTGCAGGCATTTACCACAGATTCCTATGTGGTCGATCCGGTATTTTTCCCCGGCGGAAACATCGGTAAGCTTGCGATCTGCGGAACAGTGAACGATCTTGCCGTTTCAGGAGCTGTACCGCATTTCATATCAGCCTCATTCATAATCGAGGAGGGTTTCCCGCTTGATGAGCTTGAACAGATTGCCGGCTCAATGAAGGAAGAAGCGGAAGAAGCTTCCGTGAAAATTGTGACCGGAGACACTAAGGTTGTCGGCAGGGGCAAGTGCGACAGGATCTTTATCACCACTGCCGGGACAGGAAAACTGAATCCTGAATTCAGGCATATAAGCACCGGTGCCATGGTAAAGGAAGGAGACAGGATCATTGTGAACGGTCCACTCGGCAATCATGCGGTGGCAATCCTCGGAGCGCGAAATAACCTCAGCTTCAGTTCTCCTGTGGTTTCCGACTGTGCATGCATGAACCATCTGATACAGGCGATACTTAAAGGGTGCAGAGAAGTTCATTTCATGAGAGACCTTACAAGGGGAGGGCTTGCAGCCGTCCTGAACGAACTTGCCCTGATGACCGGTAAAGGGATTGTTGTTGATGAGGGAGCTGTACCGGTCGATGATGCGGTAAAAGGCCTGTGTGAGATCATGGGATTTGATCCTTTGATTCTGGCCAATGAAGGCAAGGTAGCATTTGTAATCGGTGAAAGTGAATACGAAAAGGCATTAAAAATTATGCTCAGACATCCTCTCGGTATCCGTTCTGCAGTAATTGGCGAAATAACCGGCGCACATCCGGGAAGTGTCCGCCTTAATACCACTGCTGGAGGCAAAAGAATACTGGAATCACCGTCCGGCATTCTGTTACCAAGAATATGCTGAATTATCCCTTTACAGAAGTGCGGTCCGTATTACTTCTTCCTGACTTTTGACAATTAGTGCGGTATAAGATGCGACCACTCAGTTTATGAATC
>CAZTDW010000159.1:0-9214 GCA_964611835.1 uncultured Rikenellaceae bacterium
ATTCTGGCCGGTATACCTTTGAGTGAATTTCTCCACCCTTACTCCGGCAATCATTCTTAATCCATTTAAAAGGGTCATTTCTGTGGATACATATCCCGATGAATTGGTAGAATTTGCATTGAACTGGTTCGGATTGGATGGTATAAAGCCTGCTTCATATGTAGTTCCCCGGCTGTAGTCAGTACCTGCATACGGCCAGATATTTTCAGGCCTGAATATTTCATCAGGATCCCCGGTAAGTGGTACGTTCCTTATATTGAGCATGAATTTCCGGATCATGAAGTCGCGCTCCTTATAAGTATATGATCCTCCGAAGTTAAGTCTGGCAATTTCACCGTTGAATTTGAATTCTTTTGACAGGTGCGCTACTCCGGCCATATTTTTTTCTGTCAGGTTCCTCCACATTCTTTCAGGGAATCCGGATTCAGTATTTATCAGGTAATTATTTTCGCTGCCTTCCACGTACCGAATAAAGCGTGCATCAGGATCCTCGATTTTTGAAAAGGTGGGTGCCAGTTTCCAAATTATTTGCCATTTAGAATTTCTGAATGAGTGCTTGCCGTCAAGCATAATGTTTGTAAGCGAGCGTTGACTGTATTCAAGGTTATGCTGAAACCCGGAAAAAATGCTGCCCTGATCTGAACCGTCATAATCGAAAATGCCGGCTTTTGATTCTCCATTCTGCAGATGAATGATATTTATCCGGTATTTTGAGTTCATTGTCTTTATGGCAAAACCGGCAAGACCACTAAGCAATACACTATTAATACCAAAGTCGCCTTTCTGGAATTCCCTTACCTCCAGGTCAGTAATATCCGGATCGCTCGATAACCCGTAGCGTCCATATTCTGCATTCCTGTAAAATTCGGTGTTCCCTTTGTATGATAATCCGAAATTATAACCAACGGTAATTTTCTTAAGAGGGATCTGGTCTCCGAAGGTTGCACCGAAACTGTAATCCATGAAACTTCTTTGTCTCATGGCTGCCATTGTAGGATTAAAACTTCCGAGTATTTCCCGGTACCGCAATCCCTGATCACCGGTTGGACTGCCTATTACTGATGCAAAAAAAGGAATGTTGTTTGTTGCAGGAATATCCCTTGTACCATCGTCGAATCCAAGAAAATCGGTTTTACTTCCTTTATAAGTAAGATAGTCGCTTTTAAAGTGGAAGTCAGGATTATAACTCGTGCTCAGTGAGATATTACCCTTCTTCTGATCAGGAAAGTCCTTCACTGCAATATCAATTACCCCGCCTGTAAAATCGGCAGGTAACTCGGCAGTGAATGATTTATGAACAATGATGTTATCAATGAGGTTTGTCGGAAATATGTCCATTTGCATTGTATTACGGTCGGGATCAAGCCCGGGGATATCAACACCGTTTAGGATTGTTTTTGTATATCGATCTCCCAGCCCTCTGACATATACATACTTGCCTCCTTCGACGGATACTCCTGGAACACGTTTCATAGTGGAGGCCGCATCAGAATCCCCCGTCTTCTTGATGTTGGCAGCAGATATGCCATCGATAAGATTGGGCGATTGCATTTTGATTGACATAATTGCACCTTCTGTACTTCTGGTCGCATTGGCACTTACCGTAACCTCTGAGAGACCTATTGTAGAAGACTTTAGCATGAGATTGTCAAGCAGTGTGACCTCTCCGGAAACGACTTTAACATCGTTTATTTTCAGAGTCTCATATGATACAAATGAAAACTTCAGATTATAAGTACCGGGTTCTATCGAAAGGTTGAATTTCCCATCCAGATCAGTCAGGATACCACGGCTGGTTCCTTCTGCGACAACGGTTACACTTAAAAGAGCTTCGCCTGTAGCTTCATCAAAAACTGAACCTCTGATAATGCCATTCTGACAATAAATTTTTGATGCAAGGAGAAGCAGGACAACTGAGAATAATAATCTAATAAAAGAACGCATAATTGATTGTTTAATAATAAGTTACTAATTTGAAACCGCAGGTTGGTTTATAAACCTGCGGTTTTTGCCACATATTTTTTTTTAAAATCCGGTTAATAATCCTGAAACTGCTGTCCAGGACCATCCTGTAAAACTGTCAGGATTAGCGCCTGCTGTATTCGCAGAGGCAGCTACCGCAGTAGTAAATGCAGCACTTCCCCCTTTGAAGAAATCAGCGACTGCAGTACCAGCCGGAAGAGTTGCCTGAAAGTTGGTAAAGGTGCAGGCGTATAGTGTTGGCAGTTCATCAAAATCCTGTCCTGTTTTAAGGCCAAAAAAGTACATACCATCGATATCAACATTTGAATTCGGATCCAGATCAACAAGTCCCTGAGCATTATCAGCTTTTGCCGAACCATTCTTCAGGGTATGCTTGGCAACCATGGTTCCTTCAGGACCATCGAGCTCAAGACATTCATCACCCGGATTAATAATTATGAAATTGTCAAGTGTGCCTCCCCACGACTGGTCAGTATCAATTGCATCATCTCCGGTATTCCAGACAACTACGTTCTTTACATTAACGGTTCCTCCAAACCACTCTATTCCATCATCCTGATTGGATACTATCTCTAAATACTCAACTATGGTACCTGACCCAACTCCTCCAAGGGTAAGTCCGTTTATTTCATTTCCCTCACCGATGTTTGCACCACCGTGTCGGATTGAAACATATTTTATTGTTCCTGAATTATCGTTTGGATCTGTACCGCCGTAGAGCCCGTTCAGATCAGATGTGGGAATACCTTCTATCTGCATAGCTTCAGCTTCGGCTGAAATTGGAGCCTTACCAAGGATAATAAGACCACCCCATAAGCCATTCAATGTTGGAGACAGGTTAGGGCTTTCAATTTCACCGGGAATGATCTGATCTGAAACGGATGTGAAGATTATCGGAGAAGCTTGCGTGCCTTCTGCCATAAGCTTACCACCCCGGGCGACCATAAGTGCAGTGGCATTAGATTCTGAACCTTCACGTCCTTTAATAATTACTCCAGGTTGTATAGTAAGCGTTACTCCAGACAGAACGGTAATTCTTCCTTCCAGGATGTAAATTTTTCCTGTTTCCCAGGTTGTATTCTCGGTAATATTCTCTGTGATTGATACTGTTGGAACACCTTCAACATTAATTACAACCGTGGCAGTCTCTGATTGGTTTTCATTATCCGTAATAGTGAGGATAAGTGAACCAGCGCCTACATTGGTCCCAGCTGTGAAAGTGACAACAAGTGAACCTGATGTAGCTCCCGCATTGCCATTCGTCTTCATTGATGCAGTACCTCCGGTGGCTGTAATATTGGAAGATTGAAATCCACCCTCGGCTACGAAGCTGAATGTCAGGTCAACAGCATTTTTTACTTCGACCGATGTGCTTTGAGGCGAAGTAATGACAGGAGGTTGATACTCTTCTTTACATCCTGACATGAATCCGATCGATAACAGAATTACAAGTAGTAGCAAATTTTTCATACATTATTAATAATTGGTTAGATAAATTCTTCAAATTGATACGGGACAAATGTATGTCCGGGATAATTCATAGCAGTTAAGGAGCAATTAAGGTTTTGTTACAAATGAATTACAGAAGGGATACAAATCATTGACCTTAATCCTGGTATTGAACAGGCTGGAGAGAATCGATATGACAAGGTGATTTTAAACAGAACGGCCTGCTGGTTCTATATACGTCCCATTTTATACAGCATCATTATACACTGCATTTAAATAAATGAGATCAATATGATTACCGTCCTGAATACCGGATTATCAGGATTATGGGAATAGATACAGTATTAAATATCAGGTAATTTGTTTTCAGTAAATTCCTTTAAGGATCTTCAGTTCTGAGAGTGCTGTTCTGTAATTCAGCCGTGCAGCAAGCAAATCGGCTTCTGCCCTGGTCATTTCTGCCCTGGCTTCCAGCAGATCCTGCTCAAGATTTAATCCTGCCTTCCTTTTGTCAGTCTGTATTTTAAGATCTTCTCTTCTGTATTCAACCATCTTTTCTGCAACAGTTACCAGTTCCGCTGATTGCCTGAGCTTGCGCACCGTCTTTTGAATATCTTTGCGGATCTCCTCCTTCCTGTATGCCAGGTTTTCCTCAGCCTGCCTTTTAAGGAAAAACCGCTGTTGGTGCACTGTTCTGTTTGTCAGCATATCCTGAAGGTTCCATTTCAGTGATGCTCCTATAAATGTATTTGTTCTAGGATAGATAACACTCCCTTCCTGATATGAGTATCCTCCGAGTATGCCAAGGTCGGGAAGGTAACTGAGATTACTGGCTCTAACTGAATAGTCGGCTTTCGTTTTAGTGAGTTCAGCAAGCAAAAGGTCACGGTTACCTCCTTCCGGGGAAATATCAGAAGTATCAATAAATGAAGGATCAATTATTTCAGTGCCGGTATTTACAGGTTCAGGCAATAGCTCACATTCAGGGTCAATACCTGTAATCTGCTTCAGGTCGGCTGCATGATCATCATACTGTATCTTAAGCTTAAGAAGATTTTGTTCCTCACCGGCGGCAGCGGCAAGCAGTCCATACCTGCCCGACTCCGTTGTTTTGCCTGCCAAAAGTGCATTTTCCGTATATCTGAGTTTTGTTCCGGCCAGATTAACCCTTATTTCAGCCTCTTCGATCTGTTTTTGCAGGATAAGCAATCCGAAATAGAGTTTTTCCACATTCTGGCGCAACAGGATATCAGCTTTTGATTCTTCAGTACGCGCTATCTGCAGTTCAGTTTTTGACACTTGAACTCCCGCATTGATCTTTCCCAGTTGCGTTACCGGCTGATAGAAAGTCACGCCGGCATTGTAAATATTGTGATTTCCCATCTGAATTATCTCATCTGATGCAGGCAACGGTATTATTACCCCGCCATAGGGAAGTTGTCCGAACTGACCCTGGTAGATTGCAAGGCTTGGCAGGTTTGTATTATACTGATAGGATCCCCCAAGGGCAATCATCGGAAGGAATTTGACCTTGTCCTCATTGACTTTCGCCTGTTTTTCCTCAACCTGAAGCCTTCTGACATTCATCAGATGATTGTTCTTAAGCGCAAGATCAAAAGCTTCATCAAGGCTCATCTGCAGCTTTTGCTGGGCCGGCAGGCTCAGTCCCAGGACAAATGTCAGCCCGATGGCTGACAATGCTTTTTTAAATAATGACTTAGTCTGCACCTGACAAATCAGTTTGAATTTTAATAATATCGGTTTTATCCTTTGCTTTCACAGCCACGGTATAGAGGACCGGGATTACCAGTGTTGAGATCATCATCGACCAGACAACTCCGAATGCAATCACACTTGCAAGCGGGCTCCAAAGCGGGGAGCCTGATAATATCATAGGAAAGACACCTATTGCAGCAGCCATGGCTGTAAGAAATATCGGCCTTAAACGCCGTTTGCCGGCTTCATATGCGGCAGCAGGAATGTCCATGCCGCTGGCAATCAATTCGTTAGTGTGATCGATCAGAATAATTGCGTTCCTTACTTCTATTCCGGAAAGGCTTATAATACCGCAGAAAGCAGTGAATCCAAAATCATTTCCGGTTATCCATAAGCCTAATAGGGCACCTATAAGGCTCAAAGGAATTGTCAGCATCACCATTCCGACCTCCTTCAGATTTCTGAACTGGAAAAGAAGGACCAGGAATATGATAATAAGACTTATTGCCAGAGCAACGATCATATACCTGTATGTCTCCTGCTGGTTGGCGTATTCGCCTCCAAACCAGATCCTGTAACCCTCTGGCAGATCAATTCCTTCGATATCAGGCCTCACTGCCTTAAGGAGCTCTGAGGGAAGAAGGCCTCCTGTTGTTTCACTCTGGATCGTAAGGGTTCGCAACCCGTTCCTTCTTATTATCCTTCCCGGCTGCCATTTGAAATCCAGGTCAGCGATCTGCCTTAGAGGAACTGAGGCTCCTGTGACAGGAGACTGCAGATAGATGTTTTTAAGGTCTTCCGTTTCGCTCCGCAGCTCTTCATCGAGGCGCAATATCACATCAACAGGGTTTCCGCCTTCATATATTGTTGTTGCTGGATAACCTGTAAATCCGGCATATATCAATTGTGAAATTGCTGATCTGGTAAAACCCATACGGATTGCTTCATCCCTGATATTTATATTTATGCCATAGATTTCTTCCTTAAAGTCCGACCTTACAAGATGGCTTCCGGGTACATTCCTGAATATTGCACTTATTTCCGTTCCTGTTTTCTTCAATCTTGATATATCATCACCTGAGATCCTTGCCTCGACCTGGGCATTCATAGGCTGTCCCTGCTGCATAAGCTTTACATGGGTCTCTCCTTCGGGTACAAGGGAATCCACTTTTTCCGACAGCTCACGATAAAGTGATTCTGTGGCTTTTTTGTCAAGTGTATTTATCAGTATCTGTGCAAAATTGCTTTCCGGCATTTCAGGTGAGTAATTATAATAGAACCTTGGTGCACTTCTGCCGATAAAAGTAGCAAATGACCTGATCCTTTTGTCACCATCCAGGGTGTTCTGTATCCTCAGGATCGCTTCTTCTGTTTTCTCAAGCCTGGTGCCGGAAGGCATCCACAGCTCAACTATAAACTGGTCGCGTTCAGCTTCAGGAAAGAATTTCTGCTTTATTCCCGTTTTGAAAAGAATAAAAGCCAGAACTATGGTTGACAGACTGGCTGCTATCGTCAGATTTTTGTGACTAAAACACCAGTCAATTGATCTGTTATATGCATTCTGGAGGAAATCAAGAAAAGTAGTTTTTCTGCTTATAACTTTTCCTTCACTGGAATGGAGGCCTTTCTTGATGAACAGGAAGCATAGCAGCGGCGTAAGGAGCATTGCGACTATGAATGAAGAAGATAGTGCAATGGCTACCGTGATCGGCAGGGCCCTGATGAATTCTCCGATCGCACCGGTGAGAATGACAAGCGGAAGGAATGATGATATTATTGTAATTGTAGCTGTAAGTACCGGTATCACAAGCTCTGTCGCACTCTGCCATGCCGCTGTCCACCGGTCCTTTCCCCGGTCAAGCAACTCAACGTAATTGTCGGCAATGATGACCGCATCATCTACAACAATACCCAGGACAGCTATAAGGGAGGCGAGCGACACCTGGTGAAGCTCGATACCAAATGTACGGAGCAATGCAAGGGTTATTGAAACAGTCATGGGAATTGCGGCAGCGGCTACGGCAGCAATCCGGAAAGGCAGCAACAGGAAAACGACCAATATCACTGCGACTATTGCCATAAAAAACTCACGCAGAAACTGTGAAATGTTAATTCTTACTACCTCGGGCTGGTTTACAATAGTGGTAATTTCCATCCCGGTGGGTATTTGTCCGGTAAACTCATCCAGATATTTTTCAATCTGCTTTCCTGCCCTGACAATATTTTCACCCTCATACATCTGGACCGTCAGAAGCAGGGCTTTTTGTCCGTTCACACTGATCCTGCTTTCGGGTTCAGCATAAATTCTTGAAATGCCGGCAATATCCTTAAGTCTTATCAAAGCACCGGTTGCGGATGATCCCACAACCTGATCCCTGATCTCATCAATTGATCTGAAATGACCTTCGGTAAACAAGGGTGCAGTGTAATCTCCGGACCTTATTTCACCTGTCGGATTTATGACATTCTGCGATTGTAGTATCTTAACAACCTGAAGCAGGTCAATATCATATTGCATCAGCCTGTCGGAACGGAAAGCGATTTCTATCTGTTCTTTCTGTTCCCCGATCCTTTTAAGCCTCGACACCGCCGGGATTGAACGAAGCTTATCCTCAAGCAGGGAGATCCTGTCCTTCATCCGGTTGTAATCAGCCGATTTCCCGGATATGCCAATTATCATTGATTCTGTGCCTCCAAAATCGGAGTTAACCACCGGACCTATCACTCCCTGTGGCAGGTCAATGGCTTTTATTACCATCAGCTGATGACGGAGCTTGCTCCAGAAGATGTCAGGTTTCCTTACATTGTCCCGCAGCCATACATGGATCTCGGTAACTCCTTCGGTGGTAATAGAATAAGTCTTGTCTTTTCTGACTTCCTCGAACTGAAGAAGGTATTCCTCGATCTTTGAAGTTACCTGATCTTCAACCTGGGTTATATCGGCTCCCGGGAAATAAGCGACCACAAGGCCTGCAGGGATGGTTATTTTCGGATCCTCACGTCGCGGCATGGTTATGAGCGAGTAGGTCCCGAATGCAAACATCATCAGGAATACCGTTAAAGTTACCTGCCTGTTTTTGAGTGAAACCTTAACAAAATTCATATGCAGGTCATTTGTTGACTGAAACGGGGGATCCATCAACCAGCTTCCGGCTTCCCCCTTTAACAATAATGTCGTTTATTTCAATTCCCGAAACCACCTCCGCCTGGCCATTGAATATTTCTCCGGTAATGATATCTTTTCGGAATGCCTTCATTTTAATAGTGTCAACCACAAAGACATAACTGACGCCGTTCAAATCCCGCAAGAGGGCTTCCACCGGAAGGGTGGTTATCTCCTTAATATTGCCGGTATGGATTTTTACCTCGGCGATCATGCCTGGACGGATGATCATTCCCGGATTTTCAATTTCAATCCTTACGGAAAATGCCCTGGAGGCAGGATCTGCATATGTTCCTGTCTCAATGACCCTGCCTTCAACTGTTTTACCCAGTGAGGAGATATTCACTTCGGCAGTCTGCCCTATACGCACATTAATGATTTCGTTCTCAGGAACAAAAACATTTATCTTTATTTTGTGGATATCTGAAATCACCATAACGGGAATACCGACTCCTGTTATTTCGCCAACCTCAGCGAGTTTTTTAACAAGTACTCCATCGATGGGGGAAAACAATTTTGTTTCATCAAGATTCCGGGAATGAAGTCTGAACTGGGCCCTGGCCTGCTGCAACCCGAAGCTGATCCTGGTGAAATCGCTTTCACTAAGGCTATTATTGTCGTGCATCAGCTTAAGCCTGTCATACTCATCCTCCGTCTGATCCAGCTGAATTCCGGCGAGTTCCTTTGCTATTTCATAGCTTGCAGGATCGAGGCTTGCAACAGGATTACTCCTTGATATCCTGTCACCCTCACCGGCAATGTAGTTTATTCTGCCGGCAACCATGAAGCCAAGTTTAACTGTCCTGAAACCTTCTGCATTTCCGCTTGCCCTGATATCCTGGGATATGGATGAGGTCGCTGGTCCGGAGATGGTCACCGGTATTGGTTTGTCAGATTTATTGT
>CAZTDW010000160.1:0-9187 GCA_964611835.1 uncultured Rikenellaceae bacterium
CTGATATCTGGAAAGCTTCTGTAAGAATTTTCGATGCTGCTGTTGAGAAAGTCTATGGTGCCGGCAAAAAGATAATCTGGAAAGAAGTGCTGGCCGGTGAAAAGGCTTTCAGAGAGACCGGCAGCTGGCTCCCCGAAGAAACCCTGAGTGACTTCAGGCAATACCTTGTCGGAATAAAGGGACCTCTGACAACACCTGTCGGAGAAGGGATGCGTTCCCTCAATGTAGCCCTGCGTCAGGAACTTGACCTTTACACATGCTACCGGCCAGTAAGATATTTCAGCGGAGTACCCAGTCCGGTAAAGCATCCCGAGAAAGTCAATATGCACATTTTCAGGGAGAATACTGAAGATATATATGCCGGGATCGAGTATCTGAATGGTACGCCTGAGGCTGATAAGATCAAAAAATTCCTTTCCGATGAAATGGGTGTAAGAAAGATCAGATTCCCCGGTTCATCCTCAATAGGCATAAAGCCGGTATCAGTTGAGGGAACCGAAAGGCTGGTAAGACAGGCAATAAAATTTGCAGCCGACAGGAATCTTCCGTCGGTAACACTGGTACACAAGGGAAATATTATGAAGTTTACCGAAGGTGCCTTTATGAAATGGGGTTATGCACTGGCAGAAAGGGAGTTCAGCAATGAGGTATTTACGTGGAATCAGCACAGGGAAATAGCTGCCAGAGACGGTGCAGCGGCAGCTGACGCAGCATTGGCCCGGGCGGTGGATCAGGGAAGGATAATCATAAAGGATGTGATTGCCGACGCTTTTCTTCAGCAGATACTTACACGTCCTGATGAATATTCAGTTATAGCTACCCTTAATCTGAACGGAGATTATATTTCCGATGCACTTGCTGCAATTGTAGGAGGGATCGGAATCGCTCCGGGTGCGAACATAAATTTTGAATCGGGCCATGCAATTTTTGAGGCTACACACGGTACCGCACCAAAATATGCCAATCAGGACAAGGTTAATCCCGGATCGGTAATTCTCTCGGGAGCACTGATGTTTGAATTCCTTGGATGGAAAGATGTTGCATCAAGGATCTATGAAGGACTTGAAAAAACAATTCAGAACGGGCTTGTTACGTACGATTTCCACAGGCTAATGGAAAATGCAAAACTTCTCAAAACATCTGAATTTGCAAATGCAATCATAGACAATCTATAATCAAAACCATTAAAACCAACACCTATGGCAAACGATAATTTCTTTCCTAAGTTAGAAGGCTCTGTAAGAGAATCCTGCCAGATCGAGAATTCACTGTTTGAAAAATTTGATGTTAAACGGGGGCTCCGAAATACTGACGGGACAGGAGTTCTTGTCGGATTGACCAATATCTGTGATGTTGTTGGTTATAAGAAAGAGGATGGAAAAGTCATTGCCATACCCGGAAAACTGCTGTATCGCGGAATCGAAATAGAAGAGATAACATCAGGATTCCAGAAGGAAGGAAGGCATGGTTTCGATGAGACTGTGTTTCTTTTGTTAACCGGGCATCTGCCTTCACAGCAGGAGCTTATGGATTTTTCGCAATATATGGCGACACTCAGGTCGCTGCCGGATGATTTTGTAAAAGACATGATTCTTTCAATGAAGGGGAAGGATGTGCTTAATATCCTTGCAAGATCTGTCCTCGGACTTTATATCCTCGACGAAAAACCCGATGATATTTCGCTTTCAAACATGATAAGGCAGTCACTGAATATCATAGCAAAATTTCCTACAATCGTTGCATACTCATACCAGGCTCTCAGACATCTCTACAAAGGTAAAACACTCTCTATCCGCCATCCACAGACTAAACTGACACCGGCCGAAAATTTCCTTTACCTGATAAAGGGAGAAAAGAAAGGCTATTCAAAGCTCGAAGCCGATCTCCTCGACCTTATGCTTGTCCTTCATGCTGAACATGGAGGAGGTAATAACTCCTCTTTTACCATGAGAGTTACAAGCTCATCTGAAACGGATATCTATTCCGCAGTGACCTCTGCCATCGGATCCCTGAAAGGACCCTTGCACGGAGGAGCCAACGTAAGGGTGCTGGAAATGATGGAAAACATAAAATCACACGTAAAAGACTGGAAAAATGAAGCTGAAGTTGAGGCATATCTTCTGAAGATCCTCAATAAAAAGGCAAATGATCACTCCGGGAAAATCTATGGGATCGGACACGCAGTTTACACAATTTCCGATCCAAGGGCTGCAATATTGAAGGCAAAGGCCAGAGAACTGGCAATTGAAAAGGGAAGACTGGATGAATTTGAGCTTTATGCACTGGTGGAACGGATAACTCCCGAGGTATTCAGGGTATTCAAGGGGGAAAAGTCAACAAAGGTAGTCTGCATCAATGTTGATTTTTATTCCGGATTTGTTTATTCATGCCTTGAAATATCCAAGGAACTATATACTCCCCTCTTCGCAATAGCAAGGGTTGCCGGCTGGTGCACACACAGGATTGAGGAACTGACTTTTTCCGCAAAAAGACTTATCAGACCGGCGTTTAAGTATGTATATGGCAATCATGAGTATATACCCATATCTGAAAGGAATATATTTTAAAAACAATAAATAAATTAGTTGAATATGAACACACATTCCGAAGAATGCATTGGTGAAGCATTTGAGAATATCCTTGCTGGAAATCTGGAAGAGGCAGCTTCCAGACTTGAAGAAAAGCACAGGGAAAATCCGGGGAATATACATATACTTCTTGAACTTGGGAATGTATATTATATTCTTTGCGAGATGGCAAAGTCGATTGAGTATTATAAGAAAATACTTGAACTGAAACCGGAAAGTCCTTATGTTCTGTACAGGGTTGGGGTAGCTTTGTACCAGTCGACACATTTTGCCGAAGCTATAGAAGTATTTAACAGGATTTTAGAATCAGGAAAGAATCTTCCTATGACATATATGTGGCTTGGATTATGCTATTATTACCTCGGCAAGGAAGAACAAAGCATAGATTCTTACAGGAAATTAATTGAATATGGCCCCGAAACGGTAATGGCAAATTATTACATGGGAATTGCATTAAAGTCTTCGGGTAAATATCATGAAGCAATAACTCATTTTGAAAAGCTTATTAACCAGACAGACCAGCATGTATCAGCACTCTACCATCTGGGAAGAGCTTATATGAAGGATTACCAGTATGAAAAGGCAAAAACCTATTTTAAAATGGCAATTGACCTTGATCCGGAAAATAAGAATGCCTCGGAAATGTACGATTACCTTATAAACGGTTAGGAGAAAACAAAAAAAATCCCGGTTATCACAAAGACCTCCGGGATTTCAATATCATTGATAAATTCTATTCTTCTTCCTCTTCTTCCTGATAGGCTTTTATTACTGCATCCTGAACATCTCCCGGAACCTGTGCATATTCGGAGAATTTCATACTGTACATGGCCCGGCCTCCTGTAATGGAACTCAGGGCGGTTGAGTATTTATTCATCTCAGCAAGGGGAACCCTGGCCTTTATTACCTCGAAACGCTTTTCGCTGGACATTCCCAGCACCATGCCCCTTCTTCCCTGAAGATCGCTGATAACATCTCCCATACGTTCGGATGGAACCATAATCTCAACATCGTAAATTGGTTCAAGAATTTTCGCTCCTGCATTTTTGAAAGCCATGCTGAAGGCATTTCTTCCTGCAAGCCTGAATGAGATCTCATTTGAGTCTACAGGGTGCATCTTGCCGTCATACACATATACCCTGATATCCCTGGCGTAGGAACCGGTAAGAGGGCCAACTTCCATTTTCTCCATTATTCCCTTAAGAATAGCAGGCATGAAGCGTGCATCGATGGATCCTCCGACGATGCAGTTCACATAAATCAGCTTGCCTCCCCAGTCGAGATCGATTTCATCTTTTGACCTGACTGAAAGCTTGATCTCCTTGCTTCCGAATTTCATCATGGTCAGTTCGGTCGATCCCTCGGTATAAGGCTCGATGATCAGGTGAACCTCTCCAAACTGGCCTGCTCCCCCTGACTGTTTCTTGTGCCTGTAATCAGCCTGGGCTGCCTTTGTTATGGTTTCACGATACGGTATTCTCGGTGGATTGAAACTTGTGGGTATCTTGTAGATGTTGTCAAGATGCCATTTCATTATGTTCAGATGGTATTCACCCTGGCCGTGGACAATTATCTGCTTAAGCTCCTTTGAATATTCCACTATTATAGTAGGATCTTCAAGATGAATCTTATTAAGGGCTTCACCAAGCTTCTCGTCATCGCTTTCACTCTGTGCCTTTATTGCCGTACGGTATTTGGGATCAGGGAATTTAACTCCTTCATATTTCCAGTCGTTGCCCGGAACGTTCAGGGTATGATCGGTCTTTGTATTTTTCAGCTTGACAAAAGCTCCTATATCGCCTGTGTTTAGCTCGGGAACGCGTACCCTGTTTTTACCGGCACATATATACAGCTGCGACAAACGTTCCTTAACGCCATTATTGCTGTTTACAACATCCAGGTTTTCTGTTATTTTGCCTGAACAGACCCTGAAATAGTTTATTTCACCAATATGTTCCTCAATGGATGATTTGAAAACATACACTGAACCAAAGGCTGCAGGATCGGCTTTAACCTCCTTACCCTTGCTGTTTATGGGAGAAGGCATGTCGGTAATTGAAGGAGCCTCATTTACAATGAATTCCATTAATGCGTCAACGCCTGTGTTGTTTTTTGCTGAAGTACAGAAGACGGGGAACATTCCTCTTGTAAGAATCCCCTTCGCAATCCCTTTTCTGATCTCCTGCTCAGTAAGCTGGTCGTTTGTAAAGAAAAGCTCCATAAGTGATTCGTCACTTTCAGCAGCCTTTTCAACAAGGGCATTGTGAAGCTCAAGAGCCTTGTCCATCTGATCTTCAGGGATGTCAGTTGCTTTAGACAGACCTCCTTCCTTGGGGTACTGCAGCATTTTCATTTTAAGGACATCAATTATGGAATTAAAGCCAACGCCCTCATTTACAGGATACTGAACAACCAGTACATTGCTACCGAACCTGTCCTTCATCATCTCAATCGACTTCTCAAAGTTGGCTTTTTCATGATCCAGTCCATTCACGACCAGGATGAGCGGCTTATGCACTTTCTCCGCATGCCGGAAATGTATTTCGGAACCCACCTCAACGCCGTTCTGAACATTTATTGTAAGTACAGCGCAATCAGCGGCATAAAGTGATGAAATGACGCCACCGCTAAAATCATCCAGCCCGGGAGTGTCCAGAATATTTATCTTTTTGTTCTGAAATTCAGTGTAGAGTACAGTGGAATAAATTGAGTTGCCGTTTTCATGCTCGATAGGACGATAGTCGGATACGGTATTCTTAGCATCAATTGTCCCCCGCCTTTCGATAACTCCTCCATTAAAGAGCATTGATTCGCACAATGTTGTTTTCCCTGATCCTGAATTCCCGAGAATCGCTATACTCTTTATCTGGTCGGTCTGGTATGTTTTCATGATTGTTAAGGTTATTATATTTTATACTTCTTTATTATATAGCTTTTTGGCGGGGACAAAAATAACAAATTTTTAAAAACTGTTTAAGAAAGAGTATATAATTACGGATTTTTTATTTTCTTTGCACCAGTTTTTTGAAATACAGGAGTACCGGGATTTCTTTCATAGTAAGTTTACAAAATGATTTTTCGCTGGGAAATGTCGGGAAGGAACCTGTTAATAACTTACATCTTTCCGTAAGATATTTTGTTTTCAAAGACTCATCAGAGGCTGATCTTAAGTAATGACCGCAGCCTGGAACGGGTTTTATGAATGTTTGAAAAAATTATAGTGATTATTTGTGAATTAATAAATAAAAACAATACCTTTGCACACCAATTTTTTGAGTAGAATTTAATGCTAAAATCATAGGATTTATGCCGACAATACAGCAGTTAGTAAGAAAAGGCAGGAAAAAGCTGATAGACAAAAGTAAAGCCCCTGCGTTGGATTCATGTCCTCAGAGAAGAGGCGTATGCGTTCGCGTTTACACCACCACTCCCAAAAAACCAAACTCAGCAATGAGAAAGGTTGCCAGGGTCAAGCTTACGAATCAGAAAGAAGTCAATGCATATATTCCCGGTGAGGGACATAACCTGCAGGAGCACTCTATCGTCCTGATCAGGGGGGGAAGGGTTAAGGATCTTCCGGGGGTGCGCTACCACCTTGTAAGGGGCGCTCTCGATACCTCAGGCGTTGATGGCCGTACTCAGAGAAGATCGAAATATGGTGCAAAACGACCAAAGAAATAACACTTAAAGGATTACGATAATGAGAAAATCAAAACCAAAGAAGAGGATCCTTTTGCCGGATCCAAAGTACAATGATCCTTATGTGACAAGATTTGTGAATAATCTCATGTTCAGTGGCAAGAAAAACCTGGCTTTCAAGATCTTGTACGACTC
Source organism: uncultured Rikenellaceae bacterium (assembly GCA_964611835.1). GTDB lineage: Bacteria > Bacteroidota > Bacteroidia > Bacteroidales > VadinHA17 > LD21. Next base: position 6,423 of record CAZTDW010000160.1, read on the forward strand.
ACTTGAAATAGTCGGAGACAAGTTTAAAAATGAGGGAAAGACACCGCTTGAGATATTCAAGCAGGCACTTGATAATATTACTCCTCAGGTAGAGGTTAAGGCTAGACGCGTGGGCGGGGCTACATTCCAGGTGCCAATGGAAATACGCGCCGACAGAAAGGTCAGTATCAGCATGAAGAACATGATCTCATTTGCAAGAAAAAGGGCAGGCCATTCGATGGCTGAACGTCTTGCTGCTGAAGTAATGGCTGCATACAAGCTCGAGGGCGGTGCCTACAAGAAAAAGGAAGACACTCACAGAATGGCTGAAGCCAATAAGGCTTTCGCTCACTTCAGGTTTTAATTGATGGATATCCTAAAGCCGTTTCAGCAAGTATATGGAGTCAAACCTGAAAAATACCAGAAACATCGGAATCATGGCCCACATCGATGCCGGTAAGACCACAACCACAGAAAGAATTCTGTTCTATACCGGTCGTACCCATCGGATGGGAGAGGTGCATGACGGAAATGCACAGATGGACTGGATGATTCAGGAACAGGAGAGGGGGATAACCATTACCTCAGCCGCTACCACTACTTTCTGGAAATACCGCGATGAAGACTATAAGATTAATATAATTGATACCCCCGGGCATGTCGATTTCACGGTTGAAGTAGAGAGATCACTAAGGATCCTCGATGGCGCTGTGGCCGTTTTTTGTGCTGTGGGGGGTGTCGAACCACAGTCTGAAACCGTATGGAGGCAGGCTGACAAATATAATGTCCCGAGAATTGCCTTTATAAATAAAATGGACAGGGCAGGTGCTGACTTCTTCACTGTAGTACAGCAGATAAAAGACAAGCTCGGCGCAAATCCGGTGCCTGTTCAGCTTCCCATTGGATCTGAGGATAATTTCAGGGGCATTATCGACCTCATATCAATGAAGTCGATTGTCTATTATGACAATGATAGTACTGGTACCAATTATAAGGTTGAAGAAATTCCTGCCGGAATGGCAGAAGAAGCCGATGAGTGGAGAGGCAAGCTGATTGAATCAGTGGCAGAGGTTGATGATACCCTGCTTGCACGATATATTGAAGACCACAATTCCATAACTGCTGATGAGATTCTTACCGCACTCAGAAAGTCTTCAATCCGCGGGCTTGCAATACCCGTAACATGCGGAGCTGCATTTAAGAACAAAGGAATCCAGCGGCTTCTGGACTCAATTGTTGCATTTCTTCCCTCTCCTCTCGACATAGGGCCTGTTATCGGAATAGATCCGAGGAACGACAACGAGGTCAGCCGCGAGCCTGATGAGAAGGAACCGCTGGCAGCACTGGCTTTCAAAATTGCTACTGATCCTTTCGTGGGAAGGCTTGTATTCCTGAGGATATATTCAGGAGTGCTTAATGCAGGCGATACTGTCCTGAATACCCGTACCGGCAAAAGGGAAAGAATAAACCGCCTGTTCCAGATGCACGCAAACAAGCAGAATCCCAAGGAATCAATATACGCAGGGGATATCTGTGCCGGAGTAGGATTTAAAGACCTTAAGACAGGTGATACTTTATGTGCAATAAATAAACCGATACTGCTTGAGTCAATGGATTTTCCTGACCCTGTTATAGGGATTGCAGTTGAACCCAAAACCCAGGCGGATGTCGATAAATTATCCCTGGCACTCAGCAAACTCGCTGAGGAGGATCCTACCTTCCAGGTAAGAATTGATCCCGACAGCGGACAGACAATTATAAACGGAATGGGAGAGCTTCATCTTGAAATTCTTGTCGACAGGCTTAAGAGGGAGTTCAAGGTCGAGTGCAACCAGGGTGTACCGCAGGTAGCCTATAAGGAGGCAATCACAACGAGCACCGAATTCCGTGAACTTTTCAGGAAGCAGACAGGAGGCAAAGGTAAATTTGCAGATATCTATATTGCCATGATGCCGGCAGAAGACGGCATCAGGGGCCTCCATTTTGTAAATGAAGTCAAAGGCGGAAATATTCCGAAAGAATACATTCCGTCGGTAGAAAAGGGATTCCGCGAGGCAATGGCCAACGGGCCGCTGGCAGGATTCCCGCTCGACAGCCTTAAGGTAGTATTAAAAGACGGTTCGTACCATCCGGTAGACTCCGACGCACTCTCATTTGAAATCGCAGCAAAACAGGCATTCAGGAAATATGCCGGCAAATGCAATCCGGTAATTCTTGAGCCCATAATGTCGACAGAAGTTGTAACTCCTGAAGAATATGTTGGCGACGTGATTGGTGATTTCAACAGGAGAAGAGGCAAGGTGGAGGGTATGGAATCGAAAGCAGGCTCAAGGGTCATAAAGGCAAAAGTACCTCTGGCCGAGAAATTCGGTTATGTTACAGTACTCAGGACCCTTACCTCCGGACGGGCAACTTCAACCATGGAGTTTTCCCATTACGAAGAGGTACCTGCAGAAATAGCAAACAGAATTGTTGAAATTACTAAAGGAAAAATTCTTTAAAGAAATGAGTCAGAAAATTCGAATCAAACTGAAATCTTACGATCACAATCTGGTGGATAAATCAGCAGAAAAGATTGTAAAAACAGTAAAATCCACGGGAGCTGTCGTAAGCGGACCCATTCCGCTTCCTACCCATAAGAGGATATATACTGTTCTTCGCTCACCATTTGTGAACAAGAAAGCAAGGGAACAATTCCAGCTTTCATCCTATAAAAGGCTGCTTGATATTTACAGCTCAACCCCGAAAACGATCGATGCTCTCATGAAGCTTGAACTTCCCAGCGG